>CAZOWW010000013.1:0-70652 GCA_964583765.1 uncultured Kineosporiaceae bacterium | reverse complement strand
GGGGTTGCCCTGGGACGCGCTGCGGGCGGCCGCTCGTCGGTGCGGCCCGGCAGTGGTCTTCCTGTACGCCCGGATGCCGGTGGGCACCTGCGCGGGGATCGAGGAGCTCCCGCGGCAGCGGCCGTCCCCCCGGGTGATCGTCGGGGGGCGGGGGTGGGACCTGGACGTCCTGCCGGACTCGGTGTCCTGGGTCCTGACCCTCTCCGAGGCGGTCACCGAGGTGATCTCCGCTGTCGAGCCCTGAGCCGCCTCGTTCTAGAGTGCGCCTGTGCATCGCGTGGTCCGATTGGGCATGATCTCGGGGTGCGTGTCCGGGTACGCCGCACGGATCGGGCGGGGTGTCGGGCACGGACGAGCCCCGGCGTCCGGCCGACCGTCGTCGATCGCCCAGGACGCGGACGTCCGCAGAACTCAGGACGCGCACGTCCGCAGAACTCAGGTTCTTCCGAAGTGCGACCGACATCCAGACTGTCGGGTCGTTCTCGGGCGGGACGATCGGCGGGTCCACCCCGCTCCGACGAGATCTGCCCCGGGTCGGGTGCGGATATGGCAACTTGGCGATGACGCCTGGGCGAGGACGAGGAGAGCCACGGTGGCCACTGTGCTGGTGTGCGATGACTCGGCGCTGGTGCGGGAAACCCTGCACCGGGTCCTGGCCAGCGTTCCCGGGATCACCCGGGTGGTGGATGCGGGGTCGGGTGAGGAGGCACTGGCCCGATGGCCCGTTGAGCGGCCGTCCCTGGTCCTGATGGATGTCCGCATGCCGGGCATTGGGGGGGTCGAGGCCACGCGCCGCCTGCTTGCACGCCATCCTGAGGCCATCGTCATCATGGTGACCGTTGCCGAGGACGCCGAAGGGGTCGCGCGAGCGGTCGCCAGCGGCGCTCGTGGTTACCTGGTGAAGGATGCGACGCGAGAGGAGATGGCTGCCACGGTGGTGCACGCACTCACCGACGCCGTGTGGCGCCGTCCCGTTCCGGCGCCGCGCAGCGTCGAAGGCTCGGTGTCGGCGCCTCCGCTGACCGAGCGTGAGATGCAGGTGCTCACCGGGATGAGCCGGGGGCGCAGCAACGCCGAGATCGGCAAGGAACTGTTCCTCTCCGAGGACACCGTGAAGACGCACGCCCGGCGTCTGTTCCGAAAGCTCGGTGCAGCAGACCGAGCACAGGCCGTGGCAGTCGGCTTCCGGTGGGGACTGGTGCGGTGACGGCGTGCCCGATCGGGCGGACGGCCGGGCCGCGAGGGTAACGTCGAGCCCTCCCGCGACGATGACACACGCGGACGAACGATCCGCCACGCTGGCGCGACTGGTTCCCTGGGCAGCCCGAGGGGAGCGCAGGGCCACGGAGCAACTGCTGGGGATCGTTCACCCGATGGTCCACCGCTACTGCCGGGCGAGGCTGGCACGCTTCCCCGGCGCTGAGCAGGCCGCGGACGACGTGGCCCAGGAGGCATGCATCGCCGTGTTGTCGGCCCTTCCGCGTTATCGGGACGAAGGAAAGCCTTTCGAGGCCTTCGTCTACCGGATCGCGGCCAACAAGGTGGCCGACTCGCAGCGGGTGAGCTACCGCCTGGCGGTGCCCACCGACGAGCTCCCGGACGTCGTGGACCTGTCGGACGGTCCCGAGGACGTCGTGCTGCGGCTCTCGGACGCCGACCGGGCGCGTGCCCTGCTCGACACCCTCCCCGAGACCCTGCGGGAACTGTTGCTGCTGCGCCTGGCCGTGGGGCTCTCGGCGGAGGAAACCGGCCGTGCCCTGGGCATGAGCGCCGGCGCCGTGCGGGTCGCCCAGCACCGGGCCGTGCAGCGACTCCGGCTGCATGCCGCCGAGCCGATGCGGAAGTCGTCATGACCGGCGTCGGCCGGCCACGCATGGTGGGAACCCCGGCGCCCGAGGACGGCCCCTCGGCGGCCGAGCTGCGGCGCCTCGCCCGCACCGACGAGCTCCTGGACCGCCTGGCCGGCCGGTGCCCGGACCCCGTGGATCTCACCGACCCCCTGCTGTCGGCACTGACCGCCCTCGTGGAGGAGGTCGACCACGACCTGCCGGTGCCCGATGTCGGGTTCCTGCTCGGCCGGGCGGTCGCCCGCCCCAAGGACACCGTCGGCGACCTGGCCGTGGTGCGCACCGTCACCCCTGCGGCCAGGCCCGAGGGCGACGCCCGCGCCGCGACCACGACGACGGTGCCCCGCGAACTCGTCGCCCAGGTCGTGACCGCCCGGACGGCGCAGGCCCCGGCCGATCGCCGCGGCCGGGAGGACTTCGACGAGGCGTTGTCGGGGTCCCTGTCCAGGGCTGCGGCCCCGGGCCGATCCCTGCCGGAACGTCGCGGCGCGGGCCGGGCCTGGGGCAAGGTCATGGACCTGACCGCCCCTCGCCGTCCGGTGCGGCACCTGCCCGCGAGCCGGACGTCCTCGCGCATGTTGCCCGTGGTCGCCGCCGCGGCCGCCGCGGTCGTGGTCGGTTCGTTCGGCATCGCGGTGATGCAGAGCGTGCTCGGACAGGGTCCGGGGTCGGGGCAACCCGTCGCGGCCGCGAGCATGACCTCCCTGCAGAGCCCGGAGCAGTCCCCGGGTTTCCAGCAGGTCCGTGCCACGCTCCAGCTCGCGGTGACCGCCGCGCGGCTGGGTCGGGAGCCCGAGGCCCGGCGCTACCTCGCCCAGGCCAAGGCCCAGGCCGCTGCTCTCGGACCGGTCTCGGACACCGCGGTCCTGCAGAGCGCCGTCCAGGCGACGGAGCGGTACGTGAACGCGGTCACCTCTGGGCAGGTCGCGGTGGTCCCGACCATCGTCGACGGCCACACCGGCACCGCCACCGTGACCGCTCCGGCGATCAGCCCCACCTCGGCGTCCACCACGGCCACGGTTCCGGTGACCTCCGGCGCGACCGAGCAACCGACCGCGGCCACCCAGGTGACCCAGCAGACCGCCGAGACCGCGCAGACGACCGCCGACACGGTCGGTCCCGACCCGGTGACGGACACGCCGACGCCCTCGGAGCCGCCCGACCAGACCGCGGGCACGGACACCGCCGGTGCGGCAGGTGCCGCAGGCCAGTCCTGACGCCGTCTCCCGGCGGCTTTTTGGCCGTGTCGGTAGGCCCGCTAGCATCGGGAGAACCCCAGGCCCTCACGGGCCGGCCTGCTCCCGTGATCCGGAAGGCGTTGCCGACGTGAGTGAGCATGACCCGTTCGCAGCCACTGGTCTGACCTTCGACGACGTCCTGCTCCTCCCGCAGGAGACCGACGTCATCCCCTCCGAGGTGGACACCAGTTCCCGACTGACCCGCGAGATCACCGTCAGCATCCCCATGCTCTCCGCGGCCATGGACACCGTGACCGAGGCGCGGATGGCCATCGCGATGGCCCGCCAGGGCGGGATCGGCGTGCTGCACCGCAACCTGTCGATCGAGGCCCAGGCCCACCAGGTCGACCTCGTCAAGCGGTCCGAGTCCGGCATGGTCTCCGACCCCGTCACCGTGGGCCCGGACGCCACCCTGGCCGAACTGGACAAGCTTTGCGGAACGTACCGGGTCTCCGGCCTGCCCGTGGTCGACGAGAACCGGATCCTGCTGGGCATCATCACCAACCGTGACCTGCTCTTCGTGCCGGGCGCCGAGTTCGCCACCCGGCGCGTGCGCGAGCTGATGACGCCGATGCCGCTGGTGACCGCGCCCGTGGGCATCAAGTCGAGCGACGCGGCGGCGCTGCTGGCCAAGCACAAGATCGAGAAGCTGCCGATCGTGGACGACCAGGGTCGTCTGGCCGGGTTGATCACGGTCAAGGACTTCGTGAAGACCGAGCAGTACCCGGGCGCCACCAAGGACGCGCAGAGCCGGTTGCGCGTGGCCGCGGCGATCGGCTTCTTCGGCGACTCCTGGCAACGGGCCACCGCGCTCGTGGAAGCAGGGGTCGACGTCCTCGTCCCGGACACCGCGAACGGACAGGCCCGGCTGCTGCTCGACCTGGTGCGCCGGCTGAAGTCCGACCCGGCCACCCGGGACGTGCAGATCATCGGCGGCAACGTGGCGACCCGGGCCGGAGCCCAGGCACTCGTGGAGGCCGGGGTGGACGGCGTCAAGGTGGGCGTGGGACCGGGCTCGATCTGCACCACGCGGGTGGTCGCCGGGGTCGGAGTGCCACAGATCACCGCGATCCACGAGGCGGCCTCGGTGTGCCGCCCGGCCGGCGTGCCGGTGATCGGGGATGGCGGGCTGCAGTACTCGGGGGACATCGCCAAGGCCCTGGTGGCCGGGGCCGACACGGTCATGCTCGGCTCGCTGCTCGCCGGTTGCGACGAGAGCCCCGGTGAGCTGGTCTTCGTCAACGGCAAGCAGTTCAAGTCCTACCGTGGCATGGGCTCGCTCGGGGCGATGGCGTCGCGCGGCAAGGTGTCCTACTCGAAGGACCGCTACTTCCAGGTGGACGTCAGCGGTGACGACAAGATCATTCCTGAGGGTATCGAGGGCCAGGTTCCCTACCGTGGGCCGCTCTCGGCGGTCGCCTACCAGCTGGTCGGCGGGCTGCGGCAGTCCATGTTCTACGTCGGGGCGTGGACGGTCCCGCAGCTGCAGGAACGCGGCCGGTTCGTGCGGATCACCGCGGCCGGGCTCAAGGAGAGCCACCCGCACGACATCCAGATGACCATCGAGGCGCCGAACTACTCGTCCCGCTGACGTCCCACCGAGTGCGGCCGGGGCCGCCGACCTGCCCGTCGCCGGCACGCGACCGACCTGTTCCCTGTCAGCACGCCACTGACCCGGCCTGCGCCAGCAGGCCATCGGCCGGCACGTCATCGGACTGGCCTGCGCTAGCACGCGACCCGCCCGCCCCACGGGGCGGCCCGCACCCGGGTGTGAGCGGGCGGCCGATAGCCTGACCGGTGTGAACGAGATCGAGATCGGCCGGGGCAAGCGCGGACGGCGGGCGTACACCTTCGACGACGTGGCCATCGTGCCCAGCCGCCGGACGCGGGACCCCGAGGAGGTCTCGGTCGCCTGGCAGATCGACGCCTACCGGTTCGAGTTGCCGGTCGTGGCGGCGCCCATGGACTCGGTGATGTCGCCGGCCAGCGCGGTGGCCCTGGGCCGGCTCGGCGGCCTCGGCGTGCTCGATCTCGAAGGGCTGTGGACCCGGTACGAGGACCCGGAACCGCTGCTCGCCGAGGTCTCCTCGCTCGAGGCGAGTGCGGTGACCCGGCGGCTGCAGGAGGTGTACTCCGCACCGATCCAGCCGGACCTGATCGTGGAGCGGCTCCGCGAGATCCGCGAGGCCGGGGTCACCGTGGCCGGTCGGCTGTCGCCCCAGCGCACCCAGCAGTTCTGGAAGACCGTGGTGGACGCCGGGGTGGACCTGTTCGTGATCCGTGGCACGACGGTGAGTGCCGAGCACGTCTCGGGCCGGGCCGAGCCGCTGAACCTCAAGCGCTTCATCTACGAACTCGACGTGCCGGTGATCGTGGGGGGCTGCGCGACCTACACCGCGGCCCTGCACCTCATGCGGACCGGGGCGGCCGGGGTGCTCGTCGGCTTCGGTGGCGGCGCCACGCACACCACGCGGGACGCCCTGGGCATCCAGGCCCCGATGGCCACCGCGATTGCGGATGTGGCCGCCGCCCGGCGCGACTACCTCGACGAGTCGGGCGGTCGCTACGTCCACGTGATCGCGGACGGCGGCATGAGCCGGTCCGGTGATCTGGTGAAGGCGCTGGCCTGCGGGGCCGACGCCGTCATGCTCGGCACGGCGCTCTCCCGCGCGGTGGAGGCACCCGGAGCCGGTTTCCACTGGGGACCGGAGGCCTACCACCCGTTGGTGCCGCGTGGGGAACGCGTGCACATGGGCACCGTGGGCTCCCTGGAGGAGATCCTCCTCGGGCCCGGGCGTCTGGCCGACGGCACGACGAACCTGATCGGCGCGCTGCGCCGGGCGATGGCCACCACGGGGTACTCCGATGTGAAGGAGTTCCAGCGGGTGGAGGTCGTCGTCGCCCCGCACCGGCCGAGCTGAGGCGTTCGCCGGCCGCTCGGCCACCCGCAGGGCCCGGCCCGACTCACCGACCGGGGACCGTTCGGCGCGTGAGGCCCCGACCTCGCCGTCCGGTGGGCACAGACCCTGGCCGTGATCGTCGCTGCGGGCTAACGTCCCCCGGCGTGAGCGACGTGACGCAGGACACTGTTCGGCCGGGTGCACGCGTCCGGCTGCCCCGCCGTCCCCGACCGGTGTCGCGGTCCGGGTCCCTCGACGGCTCGGCTCTCGGGAGCTCGCTGCTCGCGGTGCTGCTCGCCGTGACCCTGGGCGGCTGCGGCGGGTCGAGTGCCCCGACACCTGCTCGGGTGCCGGGCATGGGTGCACCTCTGGCCTCGGCCCCGTCGCTGGACTGCGCCGTGCCGCGGACCACGGCGCCCACCGGCTCGGTGGCCGGGGCGGCGGGCAGCCTCGACGAGGTCGCGCTGATCTGGTACCGCAAGGGCAAGCCGCGGCACCGGGCCCAGCGTTACCAGATCAACCTCGACCAGGTGCCAGAGAGCGCGGCGTCGCGGGCGATGGTGGCCTGGCTGGACGCCCAGGACACCGTGCTCGCCCGGCTGGACCTGGCACGCACCGCGGACCGTACCGCCTGGCACATCACCGGCGTGGAGAGCTGCGACTGACCTGCGGCCCGTCCGGCTGCCCGTCGCGGGGACCGGTCCAGCCGCCCGTCGCGAGGAGCGGTCCGGCCGGCGCGGCGATCGTGGTGCCGGTCTCGTTGGACGAGCCGGAGCTCCGAGCCATGGTTACCGTGGCCACGTGGTGCGCACGGCCTTGAAGGCCCGCTGGCTCGCCCTGCTGGCGGTCGTGCTGCTGGCGGCGACGGTCATGGCCTGGCTCGGTGACTGGCAGCTGGACCGGGCCCGGCAGAACGGGACGGCGGCGGCCCGGTCCCGCGCGTCCGCGCCGCCTGCGTCACTGCTCGACGTGCTCCAGGCCCGGCAGGCCTTTCCCGGCTCGGCGGTCGGGCGGGGGGTGGTCGCCACCGGCACCTGGGACCTGTCCCGGCAGGTGATCGTGACGCCGCGTCTGCGGAACGGCCTGACCGGCTGCTGGGTGGTGGCCCCACTGCGACTGGCCGACGGCTCCGCGGTGCCGGTGGTACGGGGCTGGTCGCCCGTGAGCGCCGCCGGCTCCTCCTGCCCAGCGGCGGTTCCTGCGGGCGAACCCGCAGGAACGGTCCGGCTGGTCGGGGTGCTGGAACCCTCCGAGCCGCCCGCGGATCGGCCCCTCGCGGATCGGTCGCCCGCCGACCGGCCTCAGGGGACCAGCCCGTTCGCGGGCAACGAGTTGACCAATCTGGCCGTGGTGGACCTGCTGGACCGGTGGCCGTGGCCGTTGCTCACCGGATTCGTGATCCGCACGGGTCAGGATCCGCACGCGGCGACACACTCCCCGAGCGGGCTGGCGCCCGTGACACCGCCGTCCGGTGGTGGGCTGGCATTGCAGAACCTCTCCTACGCGGTGCAGTGGTGGCTGTTCGCGGCATTCGGCCTGCTGTTCTGGTGGCGACTTGTCCGCGACGACCACCGTGGGGTGTTGCCGGGCCCCGATCCCGCATCCGTTCCCTCCAGGAACGACCCGGTGGCCTCGTCCACCGTGCTCGCTTCGCCCGTTGTTCCCGCCGTGCCCGCCGCGTCAGCTGTTCCCGCCCCGTCCGCCGTGCTCGTCCCGTCCGCCGTGCCCGCCGCGTCAGCTGTTCCCGCCCCGTCCGCCGTGCCGAAGGAGCCGTCCCGTGCATAGTGCCCTCACCCGCTACCGGTTCCTGGCCTGGGCGACCGGCGTCTTCCTGCTCCTGCTGACCCTGCACGTGCTGGTGCAGCTCTGGCAGGTCCGCGACGGCGGGAGCTTCTCCGAGGAGCCCGGACTCGGCCGGTGGCTGCCCGGGGGACGGACCTGGATCCCGGTGACCCACGGCTATCTGTATCTGGCCTACGTGGTGGTCTCGGTGGATCTGTGGTTGCGTACCCGCCTGCACACCGTCCGGATGATCCTGGTGGTGCTGGCCGGGACGGTGCCCTTCATGTCCTTCGTGGCCGAGCGCTGGGTCACGGCTCAGCTGCTCCCGCGCCTGCGCGCGAACAGCGTCCCGCTGCCCGGCGCCGCTGTTCGTTGAGGCGCACCGTCCCGGCATCGCCCGACCTCGAGGTCGGAGCGGCGGTCGCGGTCGATTTCGTGGTCTCGAGGAGCGGAACGCCTACCCCGCCGGGTGCCGGTGGCCCCGATCCGGGGACGGGCTCACCCGCCAGTAGGCTGCCTGGGTGAGCGAGCGCAGCGACCTGGCCGACCACGCATCGCATCGTCCGGTGCTGGTGGTGGACTTCGGGGCCCAGTACGCCCAGTTGATCGCCCGCCGGGTGCGTGAGGCGAAGGTCTACTCCGAGATCGTGCCGCACACCTGGTCGGTGGCCCGCATGCTCGAGCGAGACCCCGCCGCGATCATCCTGTCCGGCGGCCCGGCCAGCGTGTACGCGGACCGCGCGCCGCGGATCGATCCCGCCCTGTTCGAGGCGGGCGTGCCGGTGCTGGGCATCTGCTACGGCTTCCACGCGATGGCCCTGGCCCTGGGCGGCCGGGTGGATCGCACCGGGCTGCGCGAGTACGGCCGCACCACGGTGACCGTCGTGCCCGCGGCGTCCACCCTGCTCGCGGCCCAGCCCCGGGAACAGCTCGTCTGGATGAGCCACGGGGATGCCGTCCACACCGCGCCCGAGGGCTTCGACGTGGTGGCACGCACCGCGGGCTCGCCCGTGGCGGCGTTCGAGGACCAGCGGCGGCGGCTCTTCGGGGTGCAGTGGCATCCCGAGGTGCGCCACTCCGAGTTCGGTCAGCAGGTGCTGGAGAACTTCCTGCGGGACGGGGCCGGTATCGCCCCCGACTGGACGATCGGCAATGTCGTCGAGGAGCAGGTCGCCCGCATCCGGGCCCAGGTCGGCGACGCTCGCGTGATCTGCGGCCTGTCCGGCGGGGTCGACTCGGCGGTCGCTGCCGCCCTCGTGCAGCGCGCCGTCGGTGACCAGTTGACCTGTGTGTTCGTCGACCACGGCCTGCTGCGGTCGGGGGAGGCCGAGCAGGTGGAGCGTGACTTCGTCGCCGCCACTGGGGTGCGCCTGAAGGTCGTGGACGCCGCCGACCGGTTCCTGGACGCCCTGGCCGGGCTGAGCGAGCCCGAGGACAAGCGCAAGACGATCGGCCGCGAGTTCATCCGTGTCTTCGAGGACGCCGCCCGGGAGGTCGTCGCCGAGGCCGCCGCCGAGGCCGGTCAGGGACACGGGGAGCAGGTGCGCTTCCTCGTGCAGGGCACGCTCTACCCGGACGTCGTGGAGTCGGGGGGTGGCGAGGGGGCCGCCACGATCAAGAGCCACCACAACGTGGGTGGGCTGCCCGACGACCTGCAGTTCGAGCTGGTCGAGCCGCTCCGGACGCTGTTCAAGGACGAGGTCCGCGCGGTCGGACGGATGCTGGACCTGCCCGACCAGATCGTGGGGCGTCAGCCCTTCCCCGGCCCAGGGCTGGGCATCCGGATCATCGGAGAGGTCACCCGCGAGCGGCTGGACACCCTGCGGGCGGCGGACGCGATCGTGCGCGAGGAACTCACCCGCGCCGGGCTGGACGGCGAGATCTGGCAGTGTCCGGTCGTGCTCCTCGCGGACATCCGGTCCGTGGGCGTGCAGGGGGACGGGCGCACCTACGGTCACCCGGTGGTGCTGCGGCCGGTCAGCAGCGAGGACGCGATGACCGCCGACTGGTCCCGGCTGCCCTACGAGCTGATCGCGCACATCTCCACCCGCATCACGAACGAGGTCGACGGGGTCAACCGCGTGGTGCTCGACGTCACGAGCAAGCCGCCGGGCACCATCGAGTGGGAGTGATCGGGAACCCGGTCGGGTGACCGGGAGCCGGCGCGGGAGCGGAGCCGGGGACGTGCGGTCCCGGCGCCACCCGGTCTCAGGGACGTGCGGTGGTGAAAGGGAGCGCGGTGTCCGGGCGGATCGCCGCCGGCGCGTCGTCGCCCGACAGATCGAGCTGCGCCCAGATCCGCTTGCCGGACGCGAGGTGCTCGACCCCCCAGCGGGTGGCCAGCAGGTTGATCAGGTAGACGCCTCGCCCGTGCTCGGCGACCGGTTCGGGGGTCCGTAGCTGGGGCAGAGCCCGGCTGGTGTCCGTGACGCTGACCTGCAACCAGTGGTCGGTCAGTTCCAGATCGAGGATCGTCACGCTGTGGGCGTGGGTGATCGCGTTGGTGACGAGTTCACTGACGATGAGGGCGGTCGACTCCGCGAGCCAGGCCAGTCCCCAGCGTGAGAGGGCATCGGTGACCGTCCGGCGGGCCTCACCCGCGGCCCGCGGCCGTGGCTGGAGGGTCTGCCGGAGCTGTCGGTTGGGTTCGTACTCGTCCGGCGATTCCGCGGACGACTCGCGGGAGCCCGGGGGCGGGAGCCGGCGCAGGGCGAGCAGGCAGACGTCGTCGTCGAACCCGGCCGTGCCGAGCACGGCGCTGATCACCCCGTCCACGCGGGCACCGAGCTCGTCCGCGGAGGTGGGATGCAGCTCGCCGACCGATCGGGCCGCGTCCGCGTCGCACGAGGGCCACAGGCGGCGGGTGGCCTCCACGAGAGCGTCCAACCCGTCGTCCAGGTCCTGCCCGCGGCGTTCGACCAGGCCGTCCGTGTACAACAGGAGTGCCTCGCCGGGGGACAGGTGCATCCGGTGTTCCCGGACGCCGTCGGGCAGGCCGCACCCCAGCGGCGGATCGAGATCCTGCTCCTGCTCCAGGAACCGCCCGTACCGGCGGCACCACACCATGGGCGGGTGCCCTGCCGACGCCCAGTAGCCGAAGCCGGTCACGGGATCGAGCTCCAGGTAGACCGCGGTGGCCAGGGCCTCGGGCTCGAGCAACCCGAGCAGCCGGTCGAGACGGGTCAGCACGGCGGCTGGACCCTCGCCGAGCAGCGCGTAGGCCCGCAGGGCGTTGCGCAGCATGCTCATCACCCGGGCCGCGGGCAGCCCGTGACCGCTCGCGTCGCCGACCGCCACGGCGAGCCGACCGTCCGGCAGGCGGAAGGCGTCGAACCAGTCCCCACCGACCTCGATGCCGCTCGTCGCCGGCACGTAGCGGGCGCTGAGCTGCCACCCGCGGGGCGCGGGCAACTCGTCGGGCAGGACCGCGCGCTGCAGGGCGTCGGCCACGGTCTGCTGCTGCTCGATGAGCTGGGCCCGTTCGAGGGCCTGGGCGCAGTGCCCGGCCAGGGTGGTCAGGTACTCCCGTTCCTCGACGCCCAGGGCGGTCGCGTCGTCCCAGACCATGGCCAGGACGCCCAGTGGGGACCCGGTCCCGGACAGCAACGGCAGGTGCGCCGTGGCGGTCGTCCCGCGCGCTCCGAGCAGCGGGTACCGCTCGGCGATCTCGTGCGGGCGGTCGCAGAACACCGGGTGTCGCAGCCGCTGCGCCGCGGTGCTGGGGGTGTCCTGGTCCAGAGACACCTCTCCCCAGGTGGCGAAGTCGTCCTGCAGCGGCGGGTCCGCGCTGACGAAGCGCAGCCGGCGTCCGCCGCGCTCGGCCAGGGCCACGCCCGCGAAGGCACAGCCGGTCACCCGCCGCGCGTGCTCGGTCGCGGTGTCCGCCACGTCCACGGTGGTCAACGACCCGGCGAGTTCCTGGGTGAGTTCCAGAAGGCGCCGTCCGCGGTCGAGAGCCCGGCGCAACCGGCGGACCAGCTCCCCACGTTCCTGATCGAATCCGGTCTCGTCGAATCCGGTCTCGTCGAATCCGGTCTGATCGAGCAGGGTCTGATCGAACCCGGCTTGATCGGGTACCGCCTCGTCGAGGAGGACAGGGCTCAGGTTCGTCCGGGCCAGGCGCATCTCGTCGGGGAGTCCGGGGCCGGCGTCCGGCTGGTCGAGCCCGGCCTCGGTGGGGAGGTCCGGGGTATTCACCGGGCCCGGACCGCCCGAAGGCCCTGCGGGCCCGTGGATTCCGCGGCCGCCGCGCGTTCCGGATCCGGTGAGGTGCGCTCTGCCGGTGACGGCGAGGTGTGCTTTGCTCGTGACGGCGAGGTGCTGTCCGTGAGGGGTGCGGGCACCGTGATCGGCGTGGCCCGGTCCCCGGCCCGCACGCACTCGACGAGGTGCTCCTCGGGTCCCACCCACGCGCCTTCCCAGACCACGCAGCGTTCGAGGTCACCGAGCACCTGCGCATCCTCACCCACGACGCTCGTCCCGCCGCTCGCGTGCAGGTTGGCTCGCAGGTAGTCCGAGGGAGTGCCGCAGTCCAGCACGGTGCGGCCCTCGGGCAGCAGGTGCAGGTCGAGTGCGCCCTCGGCGTGCTGGGCCCGCCAGAGCACCTCGTACAGTCCGCTCGGGACCGGGGCCAGTTGCCGCACCGCGTCCCAGGGCAGCAGGCAGACCCCGACGTAGCGGACCGGTCCGGCCACGGGGTGCCGGAAGTCGACCCGGCCCGTGGCGGGCGCACAGAGCAGGCGACTGCGCTCGCCGTCCCAACCGTCGGTCAGGCCCTCCGGGCCCTCGGGCAGGTAGACGTCGGCGTTGACGACCAGGACGTCGCGGCCGCCGATCCAGGGGCGCAGGGCACCGAGTGCTCCCGCCGTGCCCAGCGCCCGCGGGAGTTCGCGGGAGACGGTCGCCCGGCCCCGGCAGAACCGGATCACGGCGTCGGCATGGTGGTGGGCGTTCACCGCGACGTGCTCGGGGCCGTGGCCGGCGAACGCCTCCGCAGCCCGCAGGGCCCGTTCCAGCAGGGGAAGGCCACCGACCGGGCAGAGCGCCTTGGGGCGCAGGTCGGTGAGCGGACGCAGCCTGGTGCCGGCCCCCGCGGCCAGGACGACCCCGGCCAGGCCGGCCCGCGGAGGAGTCACCGGGGCTCGTCCGTCGCAGGGGTCGGCGCCGAAGACGCAGGCTCGGGTACCGGCGATGCGGTGGGTGCGATCCACGTGCCGGCGTGCCCCTGGGTGGCAGTGGCCCGGGCGAACGCCTCGAAGGCGCCCTGGGTCGGACCGTCGAGCGTGCCTGCCTCGCTGACGTGCTTCCACGCGGCCCGCAGGGCTTCGCCCCGGGCGAGGATCGGTGGCATCGAGGGCATCGGGACGTGGAAGATGACATCCACCCGGCGGCTCCCGGGCTCGACGACCACGGTCAGCGCCTCACGCACCGTGATGGTCAGTCCGGTCTCCTCCCGGACCTCGCGCACCACGGCCTGCGCTGCCGTCTCACCGCGGTCGAGCAGCCCACCGGGCAGAGTCCATCCCTCGCGATGGCGTTGCCACAGCAGCAGGACCTTGCCCTCGTGCTCGAGGAAGCAGATGGCCCCCACGGTGTGGCCGGGCGCGATGGTGCGCACCACGAACAGTCGGGCCCACCGGGGCAGGTGCCGGAAGACGCGCAGCGCCAGCGCATGGAGCGGACCAGGGACGTCGACCTGCCGTCGGATCGCCATCCGAGAAGCCTAGTCGGTCCGCGTTCGCCCCGGTCCGGCTTGCCCGGAGTCAGCCCCGTATCGCACGTGCTGTCGTTCGAGGCGGGTCGGACACGACACGACCTGACCGAGATACCTGCAGTCCACCTCGACCTGCACAGAGTGCAGAGTGTCTAGACCTTGGTCCCGGGTGGTGGTGAAGCTCACGGCTTACGTTCAGGAGACGACCGGTGTGGCCCCCGACACTGTCGACGGCCACGCGGTTCGTGAGGCCGGACGAGCCGGCTGGGCCCGTGGTGGACCGGGCCCGGGGGCGGGGGGGATTCGTCCTCCCCGCCCTCTGCGTATGGTCATCCTACGTGTTCCGTGAATGATCATTCAACAGAGGTCGTGGGTAGTCACTGTCCGTCCGTCGGGAAGTCGGATTCACCACACACTGTGTGAAGTTCGGCGTACACGGCGTGGGACGTCTATCGTGGCGGGATGGATCACGGCCCACGGGTGGTTCGTCGTCGGGTCGCGGTGCACGGTTGTGTGCGTGATGCGCGTGGCCGGGTCCTGCTCGTTCTCGGGGACTGGGAAGGACATCAGGTCTGGTCGCTCCCCGGCGGACTGATCCAGCACGGGGAGGTACCCGAGGCCGCGGTGGTGCGCCTCGTCTCGGCGCGGCTCGGACGGGCGGTGCGGGTACGTTCCGTGCTCTCTGTGCTCACCGACACGCTGCCCGGGCTCACCGACACGCTCCCGGGGCTCACCGACACACTCCCGGGGCTCACCGACACGGGGTCCGCCCAGGCCGGGGCCACGCAGACCGGGTCACCTGAGGTCGGAGCCACGGAGGCCGGGTCGCCCGGAGCCGGTCTCCCCGCGGTCGGGGCCGAGCCCCTTGAGGTGGGAGCCGGTCTCCTCGAAGTGAGAGAACCCGCCGGACGATCCGACGGGGTCGAGCGGACGGTAGGGCCCCCCGACGAGGTCGTGCGCATTCTGTACTCACTGGAACTGCTCACCCCGGACTCACCGGACCTGCTCACCCCGGACGGCGAGGTGTCCCCGCCCGCCGGTCCCGGCGTGGCCCGACCGGGACCGGCGCACGAGCTCGCCCACACCGCCCACACCGAGGGAGCGCCCTCTCGCGGGGACGGGCACGATGCGCTCGACCCCCGGACGTTGGGCACTGTCGCCTTTCACGATCTGGACGGCAACCTGGTCGTCGCACCCTTCGTCGCCCGGTTGGTCGCGGCGTCCGACGGTTCGGGGGGAGGACCTGGTCCGGTCCGGAACGGGAGTCCCGCGAACCCCCGCCGGAAGCAGGAGCCCTCCGGAGTACCCACGGGTCCGGGACCGCCTCGGGCATCGGTGTCAGGTCCGGGGGGACGAGCTCACGGCGGGCCGCGTGGCCTCGGGGCGCGCGCGCTCGGGGGGCGTGCGCTCGGGCTGGAACTGCCACCACCCCGCGTCCAGCGGGTCGCGGCCTACGGTCTGGCCGTGCGCGACTCGTCGGTGCTGCTCACGCGCCTGGCCGGTTGGGACTCTCCCGTGCTGTGGACCCTGCCGGGGGGCGGGATCGATGTCGGGGAGCAACCCGAGGACGCCCTGCACCGGGAGATCTGGGAGGAGACCGGCCTGCGGCTGCGGTCCTGTCGGCTCATGACCGTGGGCAGTCGGCACTTCACCGGGCACTCGCCCAGCGGGCGCCTGGAGGACTTCCACGGGGTGTGGGTGCTCTACTCCGTCGAACTGGAGCCCGGGGAGGCACGCGTGGTCGAGGTGGGCGGCACCACGGCCGAGGTCGCCTGGATCCCCCTGGACCGGATGCCCTCCGTGCACCTGGGCCATCTGGCCCAGCAGGTGGTGGACGCGCTGCGCCTGCCTCCCGAGCGGGCTCCTCGGTGACCACCCCGGCGGCACGGGCCGGGACGCGGGCTGGACGGGTACGACGCTGGGTGCCCCCGGGTGCGGTGTTGTCCCTGCTCGGGGCGCGGGTCAGCGGTGCCGCGCACGCCCTGGCCGAGGACGATCCCTCCCTGCTCGCGGATCCGAACGCCTGGCGGGACGCCGCCGTGCGGACCTGTCTCGACGAGGCCTGGGCCGCCGGCGACCTGCCCGTGGTTCGTGCCCTCGCCGAGGAGTACCCCCGGTTGCTCCTGGCTGTTCCGGGGATCGACGACCGCGGCGAGGTCGTGCTGACGACGGCGGGATCGGGGGAGCGCCGTGCGCGCGGCGCCTTCGCCACCCCCGCCTGGCTGGCGCGGGTCGTGGCCGAGCGGGTCGTCGCCATGGCGACGGGCGACGGCGACGGGGTCCGGGCCGACGCGGCGGTCACGGGGGCCCAGGTCCCCCGCCTGGTCGATCCGGCCTGTGGGAGCGGTGCCCTGCTGCGGGCCGGGGCAGCAGCCCTGCTGGCCAGGGGAGTTCCCGCGCACCGGGTGGCCGGGTCGCTCTACGGGGTGGACTGCGATCCCGTCGCCGTGGCCCTGGCCCGAGGGCTGCTCGCCGCGGAGCTCACCGAGGCCGGGCATGCCTGCACGCCCGGAGACCTCGCGGCCAGGATCGTGGTCGCCGATGCCCTGGTCGGGCCGGTACCGGCGCTGCCGGATCCGGAACTGCCGGAGCCGCTGTCCGCGGAACCGCGCTGGGCCTGGCACCGGTGCTTCCCCGAGGTCCTCGACCTGCCGGGCGCCGTGCCCGAACCGGTGACCGGCTGGCGCGGCGGGTTCGACGTGGTGGTGGCCAACCCGCCGTGGGAGCGGCTGAGCGTGATCGCCCGGGACTGGCCGGGGGCGCCGCCGGAGGACCTGCGCGGGCGCTGGGCCGCCACCTCGCGGGAACTGCGCACGGCCGGACGACATCCGCTCACCGCGGCCGGTGAGCTCAACGCGTACCTGTTGTTCGTCGAGACCTGCTGGCGGCTGCTCGCGCCGGGGGGCAGCGCCTGCCTGATCGTGCCCGCGGGCATGGCCACCGATCGTTCGGCCTCCCGCCTCGTCGAGGCGCTGGTCGCCGCGGGCAGCCTCGCCCGCATCCAGTTCCTCACCCCGGACACCCCGATCTTCGCGGGGGTCAGCGAGCGGGTGCCCGTGGCCCTGGTGGACCTGCGGAGTGGTCCGCACGAGCGGGAGCCGGGCGGGGCGGACGAAACAGGCGTGGTCGAACGGGGTGGGCGGCGCGGAACCGGGGCGGAGCCCGAGATCCCCGGGGTCGAGATCTGCGTCGGGGTGCACGATCCCGCGGCTCCGGCCGGTCCGGGTTGGCGCCTGGACGCGGCGACCCTGCGGCTGCTCAACCCCAACACACCGAACCTGCCCCCGTTCCGTTCCGGGGAGGACGCGCGGATCGTCGTAGCCGCCCACCGGCGGTGCCCGGTGCTGGTGCGCCGGGACCGCGACACGGGTGTTGTCCTGGACAGCCCGTGGCAGGTGCGGCTGGTCACCCCCCTGCACATGACCCGTGAGGCCCGATGGTTCGCCCCGGCCCCCGCGCCCGGTCTGACGCCGTTGTGGGAGGCGAAGTACGCCGGGCTGCTCGACCACCGGGCCGGCCTGCGTCCGGGGCAGGATCCCCGGTACTGGGTGCCCGCCGAGCTCGCCGAGCGGCGCTACGGGGAACTCTGCCGGCGTGGCTGGCTCGCCGGCTACCGCAACGTCACGGTGTCGAGCGCACCTCGCACGCTCCTGCCGTGTGTGCTGCCGGTGCTCGGGGTGGGCAACTCCCTGCCCCTGCTCTCCGCCCCCCGGCTGCCGCTGCTCCTGGCCGCGCTGGCCAGCCTGCCGGTCGACCATGCCGCACGGCAGAAGCATGCGGGGGCCAACCTGAACTTCTTCAAGCTCGAGCAGTTGCCGTTGCCACCGCCCGAGGCGTACGACCGGCCGGCCGCCTGGGCGCCGGACCGCAGCGTGGGCGCGTGGGTGCTCGACCGGTTGGCCGAGGCCGTGGTCTGGGCGCCGGGTCTGGAACCGTTCGCGGACGAGTTGGCGGAGCTCGGGGTCGAGGCGGTGCCGCGGGGGCCGATCCCTGATCTTCCGGTGCATCTCGCCGCGCCGCGGCGGGCCCGCGCTCTGGCCGAACTGGACGCCGCGCACGCGGTGCTGCTCGGGTACGGGCCGGCGGATCTCGCCCAGGTGCTGGACGGCTTCCCCGAGCTGCGTCGGCGTGAGGAGGAGCGGTACGGCCGGTTCGTGACCGCGGACCAGGTGCTCACCGCGTTCGCCTCGCTCACGGGGGAGTGAGCCCCGCACGTCACCTGCACGGACCTCGGGCACGCCACAGGGCTGAGCGCGCCACAGGGCTGAGCACACCGCAGGGTTGAGCACACCACAGGGCCGGCAGGACGTACATCCTGCCGGCCCCGGAACGTCGAGCCTGCTCCGCCGGGTCAGCGGAGCAGGTCGCTGACTCCATTGCGCAACAGGTCGGCGATCGTCGAGGCGGCCGAGGTTCCCTCGTCCTCCTCGACGTCCGACCCGTCGTCGTCCCGCTGAGTGGTGACCAGGTCGGAACCGGAGTCGACCTGGTCACCACCAACGGCCGCCACCGGAGTTCCCTCTGCAGGGTCCTGACCGGATTGCGGCGGGGGGGCGGCATCCTGCCGAGCCTCGGGTGCCCCCGGGCCGCCCGGTGAGTTCAGGTCCGACGTGGATTCCGCCTCGGCCCGGAGCTGCTCTGCCTGGCGGCGGCGCAGTTCCTCCAACCGTGCGGCGATCTCGAGCCTGCGCATCGGGCGGTCGACGTCATGCATGGTGTGCCAGTCCTATCCGGCTTGACGGGCCAGGGCCCGCTGCAGCACCACATCGAGGAGAGCCAGCAGGGTGACCTTGACGGCCTCGCGTGACCGTGCGTCCGTGCCGACCACCGGGACGTCGACGTCGACGTCGAGGGCCGAGCGGACTTCCTCCAGATCGTGGATGAGTGAACCGGCGAATCGGTTCACGGCGACCACGAACGGGAGTTTGCGGCTCTCGAAGTAGTCGATGGCGGGGAAGGAGTCGTCGATCCGCCGGCTGTCCACGAGCACGATCGCGCCGAGGGCACCGGAGGTCAGCTCGTTCCACATGAAGCCGAACCGGTCCTGTCCGGGCGTGCCGAACAGGTACAGGCGTAGGGACTCGTCGACCGTGATCCGGCCGAAGTCCATGGCCACGGTGGTGGTCGTCTTGGTCGAGACCGCGTCGACGTCGTCGACGCCCACGGCCAGGGAGGTCATCGCGGCCTCGGTGGTCAGCGGCGGGATCTCGGAGATGGCGCCGACCAGCGTGGTCTTCCCCACGCCGAAACCGCCGGCGACGATGATCTTTACGGGTACCGGCGCGCGGGTCCCGGCGGCAGGAGCCTCAGAGTCTGTGGACAGCATTGATCACCCTGGTGATGAGCGCGGGGTCCGACGCGGGGTCGGGCACGATGGCAGTGGCGCTGAGGTGGGATCGCTGCGCGAGATCGTGCGCGAGCACCATGGCGACACCGAGGGGCAGGCTGAGCAAGGCCGAGATCTCGGCCACGGACTGCGGGGTGCGGCACAGTTCGGCGATCCGGCGCAACTCGAACGTGAGGTGCGCCAGCGAGGCCGAGCCCTGAGCAGTCAGGGCGTAGATCGTGTCGAAACCCACCAGGCTGTCATGAACACGGCCGCCGGTGACGAAGTACGGTCGGACGGCCTCGGCCTCCTCTCGGTGGTGGCTGTCCGTACCCGCGCCCCCGGCCGAGACGTTCGCGCCCAGGAACGGGCGGGCGAACGGCTCGCTGTCGGCGCCGTCGTCGTGGATCGTCATCCGGCCAGCCCGTTCTTGAGCTCGGCCACCAACTCCGGTGTCAGCGTGCCGCCGACACGTTCCACGAGGAGAGCCATCTCGTAGCCGATTGCGGCAAGGTCGGCGTCCCGTCCGGTGAGCACGCCCAGCACGGAGCCACCGCTGATCGCGCTGACGAACAGGTAGCCGTGGTCCATCTCGACGATGACCTGATTCAGGTTGCCCTTGCCCATGACGTGGGCTGCGCTGTCCGCCAGGCTTCGCATGCCCGAGACGACCGCGGCCAACCGGTCCACGGCGGAGCGGTCCACGTTGGAGGACGCCGCCATCAGCAGTCCGTCCGCCGAGACCGCGATCGTCTGCTCCACGAAGGCGTCGTTGTCGGTGAACTGGGTCAGCAGCCAGTTGAAGTTCTGGGCCTGGGCGCTGAGCGTCTGTGTCGTCATGCTCTCTTCTTCTCCCGATCGTGTGGAGGCCAGTCGCGGTCAGCGGTCCCGGTGGGCGGAGCGGCGTCCTGCGGTGAAGTTCGCCAGGGCCGAGCGCACGCTCTCGGCGGTGCGGTCCGGCGGAGGTGCCGTCGGGGCCTCGGCCCCGGTGTCCGGCAGCTGTGCCCCCCGCACCCGGCGGCGCAGGCCGCTGTTGGTGGGCGGCGGGACCGGACTCGCGATCGGGGCGCCCGGCATCGAGCTGGTCGCCGGGGTCGTCGGGCCTCCGGAGTGCCGGGTCTGTCCCGGGACGGCGCCGAGCGGTCCGCCCGCCCGTCCGACAGCGTGCACCCCACCGGGGGCCGGCGCGTTCTCGGCCGGGGGCTGCGGCGCGGGCGCCGCAGGCCTCTCCGGCGCGGGCCGGCGCCGTGCGGCGGGTTGGGTGAACACAGGGGTGCGCGGGGCCTGCGGAGGCTGCGGTGCCGGTGCCGGTGCCGGTGCCGGGGCTGGGGCTGGGGCGTCCTCGGTCGCGGGCGCCGGATCGGCGGCCGGGGCCGGGAGTGCACCTGCCGGGGTGCGGGAGGCCAGCCCACTGCCCGAGCCGGACTGGGCCACGGTCGGGCGGATCACGGTCGGTTTGGTCAGCGCGGGTGCCCCGGTGTTCGTCTGACCGGTGGGTGCGTCCTGCGATTCGAGCAGCGAACCCGGCAGGGCGATCTTGGCGACGATGCCCCCGGTGGGGGAGTCGAAGAGGCCGACCCGGATGCCGTGCCGGGCGGCGAGCCGTCCGACCACGCCGAGGCCGAGCATGCGGGAGGTGTCCAGGCCTGCGGACGAGTTGATGCGCTCGTTCGCCTGGACCAGGTCGCCGGCCTCCATGCCGATGCCCTCATCGATCACCACGAGGATGTAGCCGTCGGCGTTGTTGCGGCCGATGACGCGCACGCGGCTGGTCGGCGGCGAGAAGGTCGTCGCGTTCTCCAGCAACTCGGCCAGCATGTGCGCGATGTCGGACACGGCGCCGCCCTTGACCGAGGCGCCGGGCAGCTGTTCGACGTCCACGCGGGCATAGGACTCGATCTCGGAGAGTGCAGCCCGGACCACGTCGCCGATCGGGATCGGCCGCGACCAGGTACGCAACGGTGCCGAACCGGCGAGCACCAGCAGGCTCTCCGCGTGACGGCGCATGCGGGTCGCCAGGTGGTCGATCTTGAACAGGTTCTGCAGGGTCGAGGGGTTGCGCTCTCCGCGCTCCAGTTCGGTGATGTAGGACAGCGTCCGGGACAGCAGCTTGTGCTGGCGCCGGCCCAGGTTGACGAACATCTCGGACGTCGACCGGCGAAGCACGGCCTGTTGACCGGCCAGCTCGACAGCGGTCTGGATGACGGCGTTGAACGACTCGGCCGCCTCGGACAGCTCGTCCTGGTTGTCGAAGGCCAGAGGCTCGAAGTCGGGGATCGGATCCCCGGCCTTGGTGGCCTTCTCGACCTCGTACAGCATGCCCGGGAGGTCGTCGGTGGCGACGCGCTGCAGGCGGGCGATGCGCCGGGTGATCGAACGCTGGGTCGACACACCGAGGAAGGCGGTGAGGGCCAGCATGAGCACGAACCCGAGAACGAGGAGCCAGGCGTCCATCCGCTCGCTGCTGGAGGCCTGGGACTCCTTCGCGGCCCTGGCCTTCTCGGCCAGGTCGGCGACCTTGTTCATCGCCTTCAGGTGGTCCTGGTAGAGGCTCGCCATCGGGCCCTCGGTCCAGGTCAACGCCTCCGTGTTGGTGACGTTCCCGTTCTCGGGCCGGTAGACGATCGGCGCGACCTGCTTGTGGAGCATGGTGAAGTACTGCTCGGCGGGCTGGTACGCGTCGACGAGCAGGAGCTGTCGCATGTCCGGGTCCTTGAGGTGCTTGTCCCAGTACTTGTGACGCGCCTCGAACTTGGCCTGCCAGTCGTTCAGGGCCTGGAGTTCGCTGTTGTAGTCCTCCAGGTGCTTCGCCGTGATGAAGGTGTGGACGAGCATCACGTAGGAGTCCAGAGAGGCCGAGGACGGGGTCACGTCCGCGGTCAGGGATTGCGTCTGCGAGATCTCGCGATAGGCGGGACCGTTGATGGCGATCTGTTGCACGACCATGAACGCCATGCCGGCCACGAGTGCGATCAGTACGGCGGGCGCTGCGGCCATCAAGGACAGCCTGGCGCGGATGGTGAGGTTGCGGAGCATGTGCACTCCCACGGGCCGACGAGGTGCCGGGCTTGGCCGGCAATCCTGTGGTCGGTGGCGCTGCGAGAGGACTTGAGGAACATCCTGTGCACCGAACGGGTGGTCCCACATTCACCCGCCCGGGGGTGCAGGCCGTTCCGGGCGCGGGACAGGTGCCCCACCGAGGCCGATCACGTGCTGTCCTGGATCGGGCCGTGACGCCGCTGACCTGACCGGACTCACCCGGACAGCCCAACGGCCACCCCGAGTGGCCGAGTCCGGGGTGGCCGTGGAAACAAGTCGATCATGATCTGGCGGGGTCCCGGCCTGGGTCGGACGAGGTCGGCGCCCTGTTCGGAACGGGGGTCGGGTCAGCGCCGTGGGTGGGGACGTCGGGACGCCCGTGCCTCGCGGACGGCGGCCGCGGTGCCCCCCGTGACGAGCAGGACGCCGGCGAGAAGGACGATCGCCACGCCCACCTTGGCGCCGTCCACATGCGTGTCCGTGAGTGAGGCGACGAGGCTCGAGGCGGCGATGGCGAGCATGGCCAGCCCCCAGACCACGGTCCGCAGCCGTGGCCCCCGCCAACCCGGCTGCGGCCAGTCCGCCGGGTCGTTCCCGTAGCCGGGCCCCGGGTCGCCGGTGTGTCCGGGAGTCCCGCCCGGGGTCCACGGGACGCCGCCCGGGGACCCCGGTGCCTCGCCGGGGGGCACGGCGGGGTACTCGGTCGTCGGTGCGCCCGGTGCGCCCGGTGCGCCCGGTCGCTCGCCGGGAGCCGTGGCGCCGGGCTCGGTCGTCGTGCTGCCCGTGCCCGGCTCGGACGTGCTGCCGGGTGTGCTCCCGGTGCCCGGTTCTGGCGTGCTGCCGGACAGGGGGCGCGTGGCACCCGGGTCGGGCTCGGCACCGGGGTACCGCTCGTCGGAGAGACTCATCGCACACCTGCCTGTACGGGGGAACCGACGATGTCCAGGGAACCCACGCCGAGTTCCGCGTCGACGGTCACGGCGGGGACCATGGCAGGACCGACCACGAGATCACGGCTGAGCCCACCTCCGGAGCTGAGCGAGATCCGATCGGCCCCGAGGGCCGTACGGCTCTCGAGACGACCTGCCCCGAGGTCGGCGTGGATCTGCACGGTGAGTCCTGCGGGTACCCGGATGGACAGCCTTCCTGCACCGATCGAGACATGGATCTCGGAGGACGGTGTGCCGGGCCGGACCGCCGCGTACCGGTCCAGGTCGAGGACGGCCTCACCGGCGGCCAGTTCGAAGCGGGGAGACGTCACCCCTGGAGCCGGGTGCCAGGTGCGGTCACCCACGCTGAACGAGGTGACCAGGCCCAGGGCGAGGAGCACGCTGATCGGCGCGAGGCCGCCGCTGCGGCGTCCGGCAATGCCGGCGACCACGATCCCGAAGGCCACGGTGGCCAGTGCGGTGGCCAGGACCACCGTGTGCAGGGAGCCGCCGGAGCTGTGGGCGTCGTACCACAGGCCTGCGATCGAGGCTGACACGAGCGCCAGGCCCAGGGTGGTGAGGGTGAGCGCGTGGGAGGCCCGGCGCCGATAGCGGCGCTGCTGCTCGCGGCGGTAGGCCCGGGCCCGGAGCTCCCGTTCCCGGGCCACCCGCACCTGTTCGCGGTACCGCATGGCCGGGTCGCCGGTCACCGGCGCGCCCGGGGTGGGGCGACCGTCCCCTCCAGCTGTCGGTCGCCACCCCCCGGTGTCCGGGCCCTGCCACTGCCCGGACGGGGCGCCCGGGCCCTGCCACTGACCGGACGGGGCGCCCGGGCCCTGCCACCCGTCACCGCCGTGCCAGCCCCTGCCGTGCCAACCTCCACCGGGTGTGGGTGGGCGCCCGCCCGGCCCGAGTCCGTACCGACGGTGACGACCGCCGAAGATCCACCACAGGACGAGGCCGATCAGGATGAGTACGCCGAGCCCGCGGAGCGGGAACCAGAAGAACGGGCCGCCGAAGCCGGACCACCCGATCGGTCCGAGGTCGCAGATCGCGAACACTCCCGCGCCGACCAGTCCGAGCGTGACATCGCCGTGGATCGCCTGCTCGAGATGGATCCGGCCGTCCTCCTCGGGTAGCAGGGCCCAGGCCAGGCCGTAGATCAGCGGACCGAGGCCGATGAGAGTGACGACCACCGCGGCGGCACGGACCAGCGCGGGGTCCCAGCCCCATCGACGAGCCGCGGCCGCGCAGACCCCCCCGATCCAGCGGCCCTCGGTCGGCCGGGCCAGACCCAGCCGGCGGAACTGGTCGAAGAAGTCCGCGAGCCGGTTGGGCGTGCCGGAGGGCGCCGATCCGTCGGACAACGGGCCGGTGGTGCCGCCTGCGCCACCCAGTGGGGCGGTGGGCGGAACCGTGGCCCCCGGACCCGGCGGGACGCCCCGGCCGGGGAAGGAACCGGTGCTGCCCGGGAAGGAACCGGTGCTGGCAGGGCCAGCCCCTGTGGACTGGGCGCTGACGGGGCCAGCCCCAGTGGGCCGGGGGTCGGGGACGCGGGACTCCGTCGGGGTCGTCCCGCTGTCGGTCGGGTGGCTGTCGGTCGTGCCGCCGCTCGAGGCGCCGGTGTCAGGGGACTCGTCGTCACCCGCGTCGTCGGTACTGCCGTGCTCCTGCCAGGGCGGCGGGAGTGTGCTCTCGTCCATGCCTTGATCCTCCGGGAGCGACGAGGCGATGCCCATCGGGGAGAGCCCTGAGCGCACCCTGAACGGCACCGGGGATCCCCCAGGGGACGGGCTCCGGTCGGGTCGGGGTCGGCACCGGAGTCGCGACGGCGGCGGACGTGTGACCATGGGGGCGTGCCTGACCGTACCGGCGCTCCCGCGCGTGAGTCCCTCGACGCACGGCTGCGTGGCGCCGCGCCGCCCTGGGCCCGCCCGCCTGTACTCCGGATCGCGCCACCGCGACCCGCCCTGTGCAGACCGGAGCAGGGACGGATGTTGGCGGGGGTCGCTGTGGGCGTGGCCCGGCACCTCGGGCTCCCGGTGGCCGCCGTGCGCGTGGGACTGGCGTTGTTGGCCATGTTCGCCGGTGCGGGAGCAGCGGCCTACGTCTGGCTCTGGGCCTTCGTCCCCACCTGTTCGGAAACGCCTGATCCCCTGCCGCCGTCCGGATTGCCGCCCGTCGGCTTGCCGCCGTCCGCCACCTCAGCTCCGGGGAACTCCTTGGGGTTCCCGACCACGATGGGGCCCGGACCGGTGGCCGCGCTGGGCAGGGCGGACGGCACCGGCGTCGTCCCCGGGGCAGGTATCCCTGGCGCAGGAGCCCAGGGTGCAGGAGCAGACACCTCGGGAGCAACGAGCGCCCTGGGCGCAGCGGCGGACCGCGCGAGGGCGGGGTCGGGCGCCCCGCCGGGACCGGTCCCCGCCGCCGCGGATCTCCTCGGGAGGACCGCGGCCATCGGCAGGGACGTCGGCGATCCCCTTCACCCGGGCATGGACGTCGTCCCGACCCTGGCGTCGGCCGGGGCCTCCGGACGGGGGCCGGGACCCTGGTCGCCGGCCGGACCGTCCGGGACCCGGGACGGGGACCTGGACCAGGAGCGCCCCGGTGCCCGGGGACGGCGGGACGTGCTCGTCGGACTGCTGCTCGTGGGCGCAGGACTGTACGTGCTCCTCCTGCGGGTCAGTGGCACTCCCTCGCCCGGTCTCGTGATCCCGGCCGCCGTGGTGCTGGCCGGGACCGGCCTGGCGCTCACCCAGCTCGACGAGGTGGATCGCCGGCGTGGTCCGAACCGCCGGGCGGGGGCCCGGGCCGCCGGGATCCGGCTGGTCGGAGGGCTGGCGTTGGTGATCTCCGGAGCACTGCTGTTCGCCCTGCGGGACACCGGCGTGGTGACCGTGGGACGCGTGCTCCTGGCCGTGGCCGCGGTGCTCTGCGGCGGGACGATCGTGCTCGCTCCCTGGCTGGTGCGACTGTGGCGCTCGCTGGACTCCGAGCGGGAGGCTCGGGCCCGGGAGGCGGAGCGGGCGGAGATCGCCGCACACCTGCACGACTCGGTCCTGCAGACGCTCGCCCTGATCCAGCGCCGCAGTGCCGACCCGGTGGAGGTGGCGCGCCTGGCCCGGGCCCAGGAGCGCGACCTGCGTGGCTGGCTGTATGCGCGTCCCGTGGCCGAGGAGTCCTCCCTCGCCGCAGCGGTGACCGCGGCCGCCGCCGAGGTCGAGGAGTTGCACGGGGTGGTCGTCGAGGTGGTCACGGTCGGCGACCGGACCCTCGACGAGCGAGGGGTCGCCCTGGTGGCGGCTCTGCGCGAGGCGGTGCTCAACGCCGCCCGGCACGCCGGGGCTCCCGTACAGGTGTACCTGGAGTGCGGCCCGACCGGGGTCGAGGCCTTCGTCCGCGACCGCGGCGTGGGATTCGATCCCGATGCCGTGCCGGCGGACCGGCACGGGATCAGTGAGTCGATCATTGCGAGGGTGCGGCGCTACGGCGGGCGGGCGCGGGTACGCAGCAGTCCGGGAGAGGGCACGGAGGTCTCCGTGGAACTTCCGGATCGGGGCGAGAAGGGATCGGGATGACCGTGCGCATCGTGCTCGTGGACGATCACCGCATGTTCCGCACGGGGGTGCGGGCCGAACTGGCCGACGACACCGGCATCGAGGTGGTCGGCGAGGCGGGCGACGTCCCCGAGGCGGTGGCGGTGGTGGAACGGACGCGCCCGGACGTCGTGCTCCTGGACGTGCACCTGCCCGGCGGACTCTCGCGTCCCGGGGGGCGGGAGGTGCTCCAACGGTGTGCCCACCTGCTCGCCGCGGACCCGCCGGTGCGCTTCCTCGCGCTGAGTGTGTCGGACGCCGCCGAGGACGTGATCGCGGTGATCCGGGCCGGAGCCCGGGGCTACGTGACCAAGTCGATCTCGGGGCAGGAGCTGGCCACCGCCGTGCGCGCGGTCGCCGACGGGGACGCCGTCTTCTCGCCCCGACTGGCCGGGTTCGTCCTGGACGCCTTCGGAGCCGGGGCCGGGGAGGTGGCCCAGGTCGAGGACGAGCTGGACCGGCTCTCCCAGCGCGAGCGGGAGGTGATGCGGCTGATCGCCCGCGGGTACGCCTACAAGGAGGTCGCGCGGGAACTGTTCATCTCGGTTAAGACGGTGGAGACCCACGTGTCGGCCGTCCTGCGCAAGCTGCAGCTGTCAAGCCGGCACGAGCTCACCCGCTGGGCCGCGGACCGGCGCCTGCTCTGAGGCGCGGGGGCCGGCTGGCCGAGGCGTCCCCACCTCACCCGGCCGGCCGGCGCCCGTCCCCTCCTCGGCGCCCCTCAGCCCAGATTCATCGCCACCTGGTGTTCCGCGTAGGCGGGAAGGCCGATGACCCGGAGCGGCGCGTGGTCGGACCAGGTGAGGCGGCTGTCTCCCGCGGTGTCGCCCGAGATCACGACAGTCCGGTTGTCGAGCCAGTCCGCGGGCGAGGAGTCCGCCAGGACCGCTCGGATCTTCAGCTTCGGGTGGTCGAAGACCTCGGCCAGATCGATCATGGCAACCTCGAGAGTCGATCCCGGTTCCAGAGCCTGCGCGGCCAGCCAGCGTCCGTCGGGGGAGACGAGCGCGGTCGGGTCGATCGTCAGCGGCATCCCGCAGGCCGTGCCGGTGGCCTTCAGATGGGCGGCGGGATCCAGCCGGGCCAGGCACAAGGCTTTCCCGCCCCCGCTCGCGTGGACCAGGCCGTACAGCGTGCCGTCGGGAGCGGGCCGGTACACGGTCTCCACCTGTGTGCTGCGGCTCCAGCCGGCGGTGTAGTCCCCGGCGGAGGGCAGCCAGACGTCATGGTGGTCGATGCCACCGCCGGTCTCGCTGTAGCCGAGCACGACCGCGGTGCCGGTGTAGGCGATCGGTTCCCCCCGTGCAGGCGCGGGGGTCCACTGGTCCACGGTCAGGACGCTGCCGGTGCGGTGCCCGATGTACAGGCGGTCGTTCTGGCGCCAGGCCAGGCGCAGACCGCCGGGCGCGAGTGCCGGCGCGCCGTCGGCATGCTCGATCAGCACATGAACAGCCCCGTCCGGGGTCAGCAGCCACAGGGCTCTGCTGTCCAGGGCATCCGACCCAAAAGGTGTGATCGTGGCCACCAACAGCCAGCCATCGTGGGCCTGGTACGCGTTCTCGATCCTGCCGGAGACGCCGCCCAGCGACAGGACGCGGCCGTCGGCCGTCCGAAGGCTGCGCCAACTGCCGTCGGCCGTGGGGTCGGTGAGGACGTCCGGGTAGAGCCCCTGGCCGGTCGAGGCGGTCGTCGGGGTACTCGGCTCCGGGGCGGAGGATCGGGTGGCCGGCGGCGGAGGGGAACCGCGATGCGTGTCGCCCTGCAGAACGCCGTAGCCACCCCCGGTGAGGACCAGAGCAGCGACGGTGGTGGCGGCCGCGGCGACCGTGCGGCGCCGTCGGACGCCCCTGGCCCGGGTCATCGTCCGTTCGGCGAGGTCCTGCATCATCGGCGGTCGCTCGACCTGGGCGTGAAGACTGGCACGGAGGGTGTCCTCGATCCGGTTCACTGCGGGCCGCCTTTCTTCGCCATCGGTTCGTCGGACGCCATCGGTTCGCTGGGTGCCTTCGTCTGCTCGGGGGTCGTCGCTCCCGCGAACGTCCTCGTCCGCTCGGGGTCCGTCATCCGTCCGCGCGCCGTCTCGTCCCCGGAAGTCGCCGTCGCGCTCCCGAATGTCGCCGTCGCGTCTCCGGACGTCGTCCGGTCTCCCGGGACCGCCGTACCGAGCGTGCCGCGCAGCGTGGCCATCGCCCGGGATGCCTGTCGCTTGACCGTGCCGACCGAGACGCCGAGCAGGCGGGCGGTCTCCGCCTCGGTGAGGTCCTCGTAGTACCGCAGCACCAGGACCGCTCGCTGCCCGGGCGGCAGGCGCCTGACCAGTCCCCACATGCGATCGCATTCCAGCCATCGGTCCGTGGCGTCCGCCTGTACCTGCTCGGGCAGGACGGCGGTGGGACGTTCGCCACGCCACCTGCGCCGCCACCAGCTGGTCGCCGTGTTGACCATCACCCGGCGGGCGTAGGGCTCCACCGCGGCGATGTCGGCGAGCCGGTGCCAGCGCAGGTAGGTCTTGAGCAGCGTCGTCTGGACCAGGTCCTCGGCCAGCGCCCAATCACCGGTGAGCAGGTAGGCCGTGCGTTGCAGAGTGCTCGACCGGGCCGCGACGAAGTCGCGGAACTCCCCGTCGATCATCGTGTTCCGTGCCACCGGGGCTCCTTTCGGGAGTGCTGCCGACGAGATGCTCCGGCGCGTTCGAAAGGTTGACGCCGTGGTCGAGAATCCTCGCCTCCGCCGCCCGGGAAGAGGACCCGCGCCGGTCGCCCGGGCCCGTCGGCGAGCGCCGCCTCCGGTCCACCGGTCCGACAGCGCGGGGAATCGGACCTCGCCGTGTGGTGTCGCCGTCGGCGACCGGGACCAACGGCCCGTAGCATTTCCGCATGCACACGGTGTTCGGCCTGGTTCTGATCGTGCACCTGGTGGGGATGTCGGCGATCCTCGGGTCCTGGCTGGCCGCCTTCCGCGCGCCCCGGGTGCTGCCCGGCATGGTGCACGGGGCGCTCACCCAGCTCGTGACCGGCGTCATCCTCGTCGGCCTGCTCGAGGCGGGCGCGGGGGACGACGACGCGCACGTCGACTACCCGAAGATCGGCGTCAAGCTGGCCATTGCCCTGGTGGTGACCGTGCTCAGCTGGGTGAACCGCAAACGGGACGACGCCGTGCCCCCCGGCGTCGTGCACGCCATCGGTGCCCTCGCGCTGGTCAACGTGGCGGTCGCGGTGCTCTGGAGCTGATCCGTCACGCGCGTCATGTCCGGCCGTCAACCGAATCGCCTCCTGACACGTGTGCACGGTGTCGGAGGGCCACGGAGCCGGCCCCGACGCCGCAGGTGGCTCCGGGACGGAGGGGACGGACATGCGGGGACGCAGAATTCTGGTCGCGGCGGTGAGTGCGATGGCACTCGCGGTGCCCGCGGCGGTGGCAGGCACGATGGCGGTGGCCGGTTCGGCAACTGCCACGCCCTACTGCGGCATCACCTGGGGGTCGTTGCCCAAGACCGCGAGCGGCATGACCACCGCGCCGGTGACGAATGTGCGGGCAGGGAAGCAGACCTGCGCGGACCGTCTGGTGATCGACCTTCGAGGGCCGGTCAAGGGGTACAACGTCCGCTACGTGAGTCAGATCATCGCGGACGGTTCCGGCGCGGTCATCCCGGTGCGGGGTGGCGCCAAGTTGCAGATCGCCGTGAACGCGCCGGCCTACGACATCAACACCGGGGCGCTCACGTACAACCCGGCCAACCCCAACGAGTTGGTCAACGTCACGGGGTGGACGACGTTCCGTCAGGTCGTCTGGGCCGGGACGTTCGAGGGCTACACGAGTCTGGGACTCGGGGTGCGGGCGCAGCTGCCGTTCCAGGTGTTCACGCTGGCCGGTCCCGGGTCGGGGTCGCGGCTGGTGATCGACGTCGCGAACCGGTGGTGAGTGGCGGACGAGCGATGACACCGAACCGGTGAGATCAGGCCGGTGAGATCAGGTCGGTGGATGCCGGTGGCATCGGGTCGGTGGTAGTAGGGCGCTCGTCGCCCTCAGGAGGAGGCGGCGGCACGCGCCAGGAGCCGGGCCGCCGCCGGACGGGCCGCAAGGTCCTGCTGCCACAGGCCGGTGGCGAGCCGCTGCCCGACCGCCTGCCGGGTGATCCCGAGTCGGGCGGCGGCCTCGGTGATGGTCAGGCCCTCCTCCATCAGGTCCACCGCCTTCCAGGCGGCAGCGCTGCGGCGGCGCACGATCACGGACAGCAGGGTGAGCACGGCCTCCGCGTCGGCGGCCAGATCGCGGTCGGCTCCGCGGACGGCGATCCGTTGCGGGCGCTTCCGTGCCGCGTCCACGGCCTGCCTCGACAGGGCGAAAGCCGGGCCTCGCCCCGCGCGTGCCGACCGGGGCAGCGGGCGTTCCACAGGGCCCACGCCGACTCCCACGTGCCACTCACCGTCCCGCACCAGATCGAGGACGACGGCGACCGCGACGGCGGGATCCGCGAGCACCCCCTGTACCTCGTCGCCCACGGTCCGCTCGAATCGGCGTAGGGTCGCCACCTGCCCGAGGAGGCGGAGCGCCTCGGGGACCCGGTCCGAATTGCGACGGCTTGCCCGTTGGTTCACCGTGATGACGATCGGCACCGGGAAAGGCTAGGAGCCTTCAGTGCATAAGGCAAGGTCTTCAGCTTGTCTTTCTGACGCACCGTCGCCGGGTGATCTCGTGGCGTCGCACTTTCATGGGCTCGACGGCCTGTCACCCGGGCGTCGTAGGCTGACCGGGCGATGAGCACCCTATTCGACGATCTCCCGCTGCCCGGTACCGCCACCGGGGTGACCGGCGCGCTGGCCCGCCACCCGCTGCCGTCCCTGCTGCGCGACGGCGAGTCGCCGGCTCCCTCGACGGCCTCCTCCTTCGCCCCGCCCGACCCGGAGGCCCTGCTGGACGGGCTGAACCCGCAGCAGCGGTCCGCCGTGCTGCACGAGAGCGGCCCGCTGCTCATCGTGGCGGGGGCGGGGTCCGGCAAGACGCGCGTGCTGACGCATCGGATCGCCTACCTGCTGGGCGCCCGGGGGGTGCGGCCCGGGCAGATCCTCGCGATCACCTTCACGAACAAGGCGGCGGGGGAGATGCGCGAGCGGGTCGCCGCGCTCGTCGGCCCGCGGGCGACGTCGATGTGGGTCTCCACCTTCCACTCCTCGTGCGTGCGGATCCTGCGCCGGGAGGCGCCGCACGTGGGGCTGCGGTCGAACTTCTCCATCTACGACGCGGCCGACTCCCAGCGGCTGATGGCCCTGGTCTGCCGTGAGCTCGATCTGGATCCCAAGCGTCACCCCCCGCGCGGGTTCGCCATCCGCGTGTCGAACCTGAAGAACGAGCTGGTCGACGAGGAGACCTACGCCTCCCAGGTGAGCGACGGCACGCCGCCGGACCGGATGCTCGCGCAGGTGTACGCGGCGTACCAGCAGCGCCTGCGCCAGGCGAACGCGCTGGACTTCGACGATCTGATCATGATCACGGTCAACATCCTCCAGGCCTTTCCCGAGGTCGCCGAGCACTACCGGCGCCGGTTCCGGCACGTGCTCGTCGACGAGTACCAGGACACCAACCACGCGCAGTACGTCCTCGTGCGGGAGCTCGTCGGTGGCGCCACCGCCACGACGCGTCGCCCCCGGCGTGCCGCGGACGGCACGCTGGTGGGTGCGGCCGCGGACGGCGGCCAGGCCGACCCCGACGGTGTCGAGGCCGGTGAACCACCCGAGTGGGAGGAACTCCCGCCGGCGGAGTTGACCGTGGTCGGGGACGCGGACCAGTCCATCTACGCCTTCCGGGGCGCCTCGATCCGCAACATTGTGGAGTTCGAGCAGGACTACCCCCACGCGACCACGATCCTGCTCGAGCAGAACTACCGGTCGACGCAGACGATCCTGTCCGCGGCGAACGCGGTGATCGAGCGCAACCCGGACCGCCGTCCCAAGCGGCTCTGGTCCCAGGCCGGGGACGGCGCCCCGATCGTGGCCTACCTGGCCGACGACGAGCACGGCGAGGCCTCCTTCATCGCCCGGGAGATCGACCGCCTCACCGACGGCGGGCAGGCCCGTCCCGGGGACGTGGCGGTCTTCTACCGGACCAATGCGCAGTCGCGCGCGCTCGAAGAGGTGTTCGTCCGGGTCGGGTTGCCCTACAAGGTGGTCGGGGGCACCCGGTTCTACGAGCGGCGTGAGGTCAAGGACGCCCTGGCCTACCTGCGGGTGCTGGCCAACCCCCTGGACACGGTCAACCTGCGGCGGATCCTCAACGTGCCCAAGCGGGGGATCGGGGACCGGGCGGAGGCCTGCGTGGCCGTCCTCGCAGACCGGGAGCGGATCCCCTTCGCCGAGGCCCTGGAGCGGGCCGAACAGGCACCCGGGATCGCGACCCGGTCGTTGACCTGCATCCGCGCGTTCACCGGCCTGATGGAGGGTCTGCGCACCCTGATCGAGGGCGGTTCGGGACCGGCCACCGTGCTGGCCGCGGTCCTGGAACAGACCGGATACCTCGACGAGTTGCGGGAGAGCCACGACCCGCAGGACGAGTCGCGGATCGAGAACCTGGCCGAACTGGTCGCGGTCGCCGGCGAGTTCGAGACGGGCAACGAGGGGGGCACGGTCGCGGAGTTCCTGGAACGGGTCTCCCTGGTCGCCGATGCCGACGAGGTGCCGGCGGCGACCGGTGAGGCCGGTGTGGACGAGGGCGTGGTCACCCTCATGACCCTGCACACGGCCAAGGGTCTGGAGTTCCCGGTCGTCTTCCTCACGGGGATGGAGGACGGGACCTTCCCGCACCTGCGGTCTTTGGGCAGCACCGCCGAGCTGGCCGAGGAACGGCGGCTTGCCTATGTCGGGATCACCCGGGCCCGCAAGTTCCTCTACCTTTCCCGGGCGCAGGTGCGCAATTCCTGGGGACAACCCGCGTACAACCCGGCCAGCAGATTCCTCGAGGAGATCCCGTCCGGGTTGATCGACTGGCAGCGCACCGAGGCGACTACTGTGCGTATTGCATCGTCACCGGGAGTTGCTCGACTCACTCCACCGGTCGGGTCGCGATCGGCGGCCCCTCGTGACGTTCTGCAATTGGCTCCCGGTGATCGTGTCACGCACGACACATTCGGCCTAGGCACCGTGGTGAGGGTGGACGGCACGGGTGACCGTGCCGTCGCCCAGGTGGACTTCGGTGCGGCCGGCGAGAAGCGGCTTCTGCTCCGGTATGCACCTGTCGAGAAGCTCTGAGCTGACCGCACGTCCTCGTCCGGGCCCCGCGGGTCGGGGGATCGGTCCCGTTCCGGGGGAACCGAGCGCTCCGTGCGGTCCGGACCCATTGTTCGGTACCCACGGTTACGGCATCCCCCTGATGGCGCACGGCCCGGTCACTCGCATGCAGGATTGTGTGACTCCCCGTGAAGCACGTACGTTCTGTGGTGCCGCAAGCGCACTGAGTAATCAGCCGGCGGCGGGCCCGATGAGAACTCCCTCAGCGGGTGGGAAATACGTTGCTGGAGGTGTCCACGTGCTGATTCCTCGTCTCTCCGACGGCCGAGCCAGATTCTCGGGTCCGAATGCCGGTGCCACGCGGGGTAGTGCCGGTTCTGCGGGCCGCAGGATCAGGGCGCTCTCCGGGCTCTCCGCCGTGGTGAGTGTGGCGTGCGTCGGGGCGTTGGCCTGCGGGACATCGGCGACCGCCGACACGACCCCGACGACCGGTGCGCCCTCGGCCACCCACGTGGACAACCCGTTCGCCGGTGCCGCCGGTTACCTCAACCCCGACTACGTGTCCGAGGTGTCCGCGGCCGCTTCCGCCAAGGGAGGCACCCTCGGGACGGCAATGGCGCAGGTGGCGAACAACCCGACCGCCGTGTGGCTGGACCGCATCGCGGCCGTCACCGGGGGTACCGGGGTCACCCGCACCCTGACCGGTCACCTCGACGCCGCACTCGCCCAGCAGACCGCCTCGGGCAAGCAGGTCGTCGCCACCTTCGTGGTCTACGACCTGCCCAACCGGGACTGCGCAGCCCGCGCGTCCAACGGCGAGCTCGCCGTGAGCACCGGGGGCCTGGCCACCTACAAGACCTCGTACATCGACGCGATCGCGACCGCGATGGGCAATTCCAAGTACGCGAACCTGCGGATCGCGGTGGTGGTCGAGCCGGATTCCCTGCCGAATCTGGTCTCCAACCTCGCCGTGAGCAAGTGCGCCGAGGCCAACACGAGCGGCGCCTATGTACAGGGCGTCCAGTACGCCGTCAACAAGCTGCACGCCCTCCAGAACGTCTACCTGTACCTCGACATCGCCCATTCGGGCTGGCTCGGCTGGGAGAACAACTTCACCTCGGCCGTCAGTCTCTACACGACGACCCTCAATGGAACGACCGCCGGGCTGAACAGCATTGACGGCTTCGTCAGCGACACCTCCGGCTACACGCCGGTCACCGAGCCGAACATGACCGCCACGACCATGGTGGGCAGCAACCCGGTGCGTTCGGCCACGTTCTACCAGTGGACGGGATACATCGACGAGGCGAGTTACGACACCGCCTGGTACAACGCCATGGTCGCCGCGGGGATGCCGAGCACCATCGGGATGCTCATCGACACCAGCCGCAACGGGTGGGGCGGTAGCGCCCGGCCGTCCGCGGCGAGCACCTCGACCGATCTCGAGACGTTCGTCAGCGCGAGCCGCATCGACCGCAGGGCCCACCGTGGCAACTGGTGCAACCAGGCCGGCGGCATCGGTGCCCGTCCCCAGGCCGCGCCTCTGGCCCACTTCGATGCCTACGTGTGGGTCAAGCCCCCGGGCGAGTCGGACGGCACCAGCGACTCGACGCAGGCCTCCGCCGACGCCGAGGGCAAGAGCTACGACTCGATGTGCGGACCGTCGGCGACCGATGACGCAGGCCTGCCCACCGGGGCCATGGCGGGTGCCCCGGGCGCCGGGCACTGGTTCGAGGCCGGGTTCGAGACCCTCGTGCAGAACGCCTACCCGTCGCTGACCGGTGGCTCCACCACGACGACGACCACGACCACGACGGTTCCGGTGACCACGACGACGACCACCACGACGTCGAAGCCGGTGACCACGACGACGACCACCACGACGTCGAAGCCGGTGACCACGACCACCACGACGTCCAAGCCGGTGACCACGACCACCACGACGTCCAAGCCGGCGACCACGACCACCACGACGTCCAAGCCGGTGACCACGACCACCACGAGCGCGGCCGGTACCAAGGCGTGCACCGTCAGCTACACGCCGAGCAACTGGGCCGGCGGCTTCAGCACCAACCTGGTGGTCAAGAACACCGGCACCGCCGCGGTCAACGGGTGGACGCTGACCTTCAGCTTCGGTGGGGACCAGAAGATCACCAGCGCCTGGAGCGCCGGCTACACCCAGTCGAGCAAGGCCGTCACCCTCACGAACACGACCTCGAACGCGGCGATCGCCGCCGGCGGCTCGGTCAACCCGGGCTTCCAGGGCACCTGGTCCACCAGCAGTGCGGCTCCCACCTCGTACGCCCTGAACGGCACCACCTGCACCATCGGGTGACCGGCGTTCGGCGGCGGGATCGACGGGGAGCCGGTCCCCGGCAGGACCGCCGGGCAACTCCGGGAGAGGCGCGCAGGCCGGCGCCCGGGAGACCGAACGCCGGTACCTGAGGCTGAGCGTGCACCTCCCACCACGGATGGCGTCATCCCTTCGAGGGACGGCGCCATCCGTGCGTGTGCCGGACGGAACCCGCGCGATCGAGCTGCGGGGGTGGCGAGCGGGTGAGCGCGGAGGGCACACGGTCACCGTCCGCCCCGAACGGCTCAACCCGGCGTCACCCGGTCACCGCCTTGTCGCCACAGCGTGCAACGGCGAACCTTGAGTCAGCGGTTCTTGCGGAGAGTAATCGCAGGAACGGGAACGGAAGTACAAGCACGGGAAGAGATGTCCACCGCCCCGACGTCCCACGGGGTGCGATCTCTGGAGGTCCGCCACATATGCGTCCCCACCGATTCGGCACGAGGCCCACGGCACTGCTCGGTATCGCCGTTGCCGCGAGCGGCGCGCTCGCCGTCGCCACCCTGCAGTTCGCCCCGCCGTCCTCGGCGGGCACCCTGTCCGGGAACCTCTACAAGGAGTCCAGCACGAAGGTGGCGACCTGGCTGGCCGCCAACCCGAGCGACTCCCGTGCCTCGGTGATCTCCAGCAAGATCGCCAGCCAGCCGACCGCCCACTGGCTGTCGAGCTACAGCCCCTCCACCGTGCAGAGCGAGGTCTCCACCCTCACCACGGCCGCGAACGCCGCCGGACAGATCCCGGTGATCGCGGTGTACGAGATCCCGAACCGGGACTGCGGGGGTGCCTCGGCCGGTGGCGCACCCGATCTGACCTCCTACGCGACCTGGGTCTCGAACTTCTCGAAGGGTCTGGGCAGCAAGACCGTCATCGTGGTCCTCGAGCCCGACTCGCTCGCCCTGCAGACCTGCCTGAGCGCTTCGGACGTCACGGCCCGCGACAACGCACTGGCCGCTGCCGTGACGACGATCAAGGCGGCGGACCCGGCCGCCAAGGTCTACCTGGACGCCGGTCACGCGGGCTGGAACTCGGCCTCCGACCAGGCCGCGCGCCTGAAGGCGGCCGGCGTCACCAGCGCGGACGGCTTCTTCAGCAACGCCTCGAACTACTACACCACCGCCGACGAGACCAGCTACGGCCAGGCGATCCTCTCCGCGCTCGGCAACCCGTCGAACCTGCACCAGGTCATCGACACCAGCCGCAACGGTGCCGGTCCGGGCTCGGGGGACTGGTGCGACGACAACCTGCCCTCCACACGCCGCCTCGGCACCAACCCCACCCTGAGTACCGGCGTCTCCACGGTGGACGGGTATCTGTGGATCAAGCCTCCGGGTGAGCTCGACGGCTGCTCGGGTACTGCGGGTGCCTTCAGCGCGGCGAACGCGTACTCGCTGGCCGGCGGGGGCACGGCGACCACCACGACGACCACCTCGACCACGACGACCACCACCAAGCCTTCGACGACGACCACCACGACCACGACGTCCAAGGCCTCCACGACCACGACGACGACCAAGGCCTCGACGACGACCACGACGTCCAAGGCCTCGACCACCACGACGACGACCAAGGCCTCGACGACGACCACGGCCTCCGGTTCGCTCGCCTGCTCGGTGGCCTATGTGCCCAGCTCGTGGACCGGCGGTTTCTCCAGCAACATCACGATCAAGAACACCGGCTCCACGACGATCAACGGCTGGACCCTCACGTTCACCTTCCCCGGGGATCAGAAGATCACGAGCGCCTGGAACGGCACCTACACCCAGACCGGCACCTCGGTGTCCATCGTGAGCACGTCCTCCAACGCCACGATCGCCGCCGGGTCGTCGGCGGCCCCCGGGATCCAGGGCACCTGGACGACGAGCAACACCAGCCCCACGGCCTTCGCCCTCAACGGGAAGGCCTGCACCATCGGCTGAGCCGGCCTGACCGGCCCGGCACGAGACACACGGCACAGCACGAGACACACGGCACAGCGCGAATCGCACGGACCGGCCTGAACCCTGCCGATCGCGCCAGAACCGCACGGCGGCACCCCGGAGATATCCGGGGTGCCGCCGTGCGTGCGTGTGCGGACCGTGACCGTGCTCTACGAATACGTGTCCATTCACGCACGGTAACTGTGTTTCCAGAAAATGACGGTCTTGTGAGCGCTCCCAATTTGCAGCTACAGTCCGTCAGCATCAGCGGTCGGAACTACTGGCCGGACGAAGATCTGGTGACAACGAGTAATGAAGGAGGGGGTATCCGTGATGCGGCAGGCGTTCAGGCGGTCTCCCTTCTCCTCGGAGGTCACCGCGGTACCACAAAGCGACCAACACTGACGCAGCGCGTCGGTGCCGGTCCCACGGACCGGACCACCGATCCGGGTGATGGACCCCGGAGCGGTGGTCCTTCAAGCCGCGGCCGGCCATTTCGCTCACAGCGGGATGGCCGGCCGCCCCCAATTCTGGTTGTCGGCCGGTCTCCGCGGGTTCCTCGGACTGTGTGCGTCAGGCGTCCCGGGGTTACCTCGGCCGTCCCGGTGACGCGGCGTCCGTCTCGTCGGTCACGTCCGCGTGCCGCGGGACCTCCGCCCTCGGCGGGCCCGGCCGTCCTCGCTACGATCAAGCCGCGCCGCAGTCCACAGGCGCGGCATGCAACGCGAGGAGGCAACAAGATGTCGCCGGTCCGCATCGTCATCGCGAAGCCGGGTCTCGACGGTCACGACCGTGGTGCCAAGGTCGTGGCTCGGGCCCTGCGGGACGCCGGGATGGAGGTCGTGTACACGGGCCTGCACCAGACGCCGGTTCAGATCGTCGAGACGGCCATCCAGGAGGACGCCGATGCCGTCGGTCTGTCGGTGCTCTCCGGGGCGCACCTGACTCTGTTCGCCAAGGTCGTCGAGCTGCTGCGGGAGCGGGGCGCCGACGACATCGTCGTGTTCGGGGGCGGCATCATCCCTGAGGGCGACATCGCCCCGCTCGAGACGCTCGGCGTCCAGAAGATCTTCACCCCCGGCGCCTCGACCCTCGACATCGTGGCGTGGGTGCGGGACAACGTGGGGCAGCGGGTCTGACCCCGGCGCCCGGCGGCCTGCCCCCGTCCGCGGCGGCGTCCGTCCTGGTGCTGTCGGGTGACGACTGCGGCCGGGTTCTCCTGACGGCGGACGGCCGACGCCGGACGGCAGGTCCGTTCGGCGTCGGCCGCCTGCCGCTCGGCGCGCCGGGTGCGAACGACGTGCCCGAACGAGCCTCTCCGGCAGGGGCATTCCCGCGCGGCGGGCTAGTCTCGTTGAGCGAGGCATCCCGACGACGAGGGCGGTTGCGTGGACCTCTTCGAATACCAGGCGCGCGATCTCTTCGCCGCGCACGGTGTCCCGGTACTGGACGGCCTGGTGGCGGCGACGCCGGCGCAGGCACGTGCTGCGGCGCTGCGGCTGTCCGGTCCGGTGGTGGTAAAGGCCCAGGTCAAGGCCGGTGGTCGGGGCAAGGCGGGGGGCGTCGCGGTCGTGTCCGACCCCGACGCGGCGGCCACCGAGGCGGAGCGGATCCTCGGCCTGACCATCAAGGGCCATCCGGTGCGGCAGGTGCTCCTGTCACCCGCCGCGCAGATCGCCCAGGAGTTCTACGTCTCGATCCTCGTGGACCGCGGGCGCCGCACGTACCTCGCCATGGCCTCGGCCGAGGGCGGCATGGAGATCGAGCAGCTCGCCGTCGAACGTCCGGACGCGCTCACCCGCCTGGAGATCGACCCCCTGGTCGGGGTGGACGCCGCCTTCGCGGCCCGGCTGGTCGCCGAGGCCGGATTCCCGGTGCCGGTGCGCGCCGAGGTCGCCCGCGTGGTGGAGCGTCTGTGGCAGGTCTTCCGGGCCGAGGACGCGCTGCTGGTCGAGGTGAACCCCCTGGCCTGCACGTCCGACGGTCGGGTGCTGGCCCTGGACGGCAAGCTGACCCTCGACGACAACGCCCGGTTCCGTCATCCCGGCCATCAGGGTCTGGCGGACACGGACGTCGCCGACCCGATCGAGCGCCGGGCCCGCGAGCTGCGGTTGAGCTATGTGCGCCTGGACGGGCAGGTCGGCATCATCGGGAACGGCGCCGGGCTCGTGATGAGCACCCTGGACGTGGTCGCCTTCGCGGGGGAGGAGTTCGGCGGGGTCACCCCGGCCAACTTCCTCGACATCGGGGGCGGCGCGAGCGCCGAGGTGATGGCGAACGGTCTGCAGATCGTGCTCTCGGACCCCCGGGTGCGGGTCGTCTTCGTGAACGTCTTCGGTGGGATCACCGCCTGCGACGCGGTGGCGACCGGTATCCGCCGTGCGTTCGAACTTCTGGAGTCCGCTGGGCAGCCGGTGACCCTTCCCCTCGTGGTGCGGCTGGACGGGAACAACGCCGAACTCGGGCACCGCATCCTGGACGAGTTCGCGGCGTCCCTGCCCCCAGGCCGGATCATCCGTGAGACCACGATGGAGGGAGCTGCGCGGCGGGCCGCGGAGCTCGCCGCCGCGGGCACGGAACAGCTGGCCGCCAGCGGCCTCGGACAGGGGGCATGAGGGTGGCCATCTATCTCACCGAGAACAGCCGGGTCCTGGTCCAGGGCATGACCGGCTCCGAAGGGCGCAAGCACGCCCAGCTGATGCTCAACTGCGGGACGCGGGTCGTCGGCGGGGTCACCCCGGGCAAGGGCGGAGCGCTCATGGCGTTCCAGGACGGGGTGCGCAAGCCCGTTTTCGACACCGTGAAGGAGGCCGTGCACCGCACCGGTGCGGATGTGTCGGTCGTCTTCGTCCCCGCGCCGTTCGCCAAGGCCGCCGTGATCGAGGCCGTTGACGCCCAGGTGCCGCTCGTGGTGGTGATCACCGAGGGGATCCCGGTGCACGACGCCGCCGAGTGCCTGCACCACGCCCAGCGCGGTGGGCACACCCGGATCATCGGACCGAACTGTCCGGGCCTGATCTCCCCGGGACGTTCCAATGCCGGGATCATCCCGGGGAACATCACCGGTCAGGGCCCGATCGGGCTGGTCAGCAAGTCCGGGACGCTCACGTACCAGTTGATGTACGAGCTGCGGGACATCGGCTTCTCCACCAATGTCGGCATCGGCGGGGACCCGATCGTGGGCACCACGCACATCGACGCACTCGCCGCGTTCGAGGAGGATCCCGAGACCGAGGTCATCGTGATGATCGGTGAGATCGGCGGGGACGCCGAGGAGCGTGCCGCCGCCTTCATCGCCGAGTACGTGACCAAGCCGGTGGTCGGGTACGTCGCGGGGTTCACCGCGCCCGAGGGGCGGACCATGGGCCACGCCGGGGCGATCGTCTCCGGTTCCTCCGGCACGGCGGCAGCCAAGACTCTGGCCCTGGAGGCCGCCGGGGTGCGGGTGGGCCGGACGCCGGGGGACACCGCGCGGCTCGCCCGGGCCGCCATCGGCCAACGCGTGGGGTGAACCGGCGGCTCCGTCCGTCGGGTCAGGTGGCAGGTCAGGGCACGAACTGCTCGGCCAGGTAGGTGATCGGCCCCTCGAGGCCGTTCTGGTGCCGCAGCCAGACCAGGAGCTGGCCCTTCTGCGCGAGGATCCCCTGTGCGCGCGTGACCAGTTCGGCCGGGGCGAGCTGCACGGGCTTGCCCAGGGTCTGCTGGTCGGTCAGCATCAGCACGCCGTAGATCTCGGCGTCGGGCGCCAGCGGGAAGGTCCGCAGCTTCTTGTTGGTGTTGACGATCACGTACTCGGCGTCCCGGTAGTTCGGATGCTTCGCGATGTAGGCCACCGCCTGGGGTCCGGTCAGGAACTGGGCCCGGTCCACCGTGACGGTCACCGTGCCGCCGTTCGAGCGGATCTCCTTGACGATGCCGAAGTCCAGGGACGAGTCGGCCCACGGGTTCTGGACGAAGCCGTGCGGGGGAACCGTGGTCGTGGTGGTCGAACTGCCGGTGGTCGTCGTGCCGCCGGTCGGGTCGGGCTGCGTTCCTGCGGCCGCGGCGGAGGACTCGGAGGGCGTGGTGCCGGTGGAGTTCTCGGTCGTGGCCCCCGTGGTCGGCGCGTGCGAGTTGAACAAGGACATGACGGTCGCCGAGATCGCCGCCACCGTGCCCGCGGCGAGCAGGGCGAGGAACACGACCCCTCGGCTCGGGCCCCCACGCCGTCCGGGATCCGGTCGGCCGCCCCCGGAACGTGAGCCGCCCCCCCTCTGGGGTCCCTGTTCCGCGCCGCGCCGGGGTCCCTGCCCGGTGGCCCATTCGGAGCCCTGCTCCGGACGCCGGCCGGACGCCGCTCCGGCGCCTCCCGTGGGGTCGTACGGGCTCTGCTGCTGGTACGGGTCCTGCGGCTGGTAGGGGCTCTGCTGCTGGTACGGGTCCTGCGGCTGGTACTGGCCGTAGCGCCCCGGCTCGGCCGAGGGCGTGCCCGCGCCACGCGAGCCACCGACGACCGGGGCGTCGCTCCAGTCGAAGCCGCTCAGGGGCGACCTCTGCTCCGGCTGACCGGCGCCCCAGGGCTGCTGCTCGTCGTCCATGCCCGTCTCCTCAGGTTCACCGGTGCCGTGCGCGCGGGTACCCGTCAGCAAGGGATGATGGCACTGCCGGGTCCTGTCATGAGTGGCAACGCGAGGTGGCGGCCCCGCGTGCCGCGTGACCCCGGCTCCGACCGGGACCGATACGGCCCGGAACAGGAACGGTTCGGGAGTCTTCGGCGTGCCTTTCGACTGTCGGTGCGCATACGGGTCACTATGGAAGGTGATGAGCCTACTCGCCGACCCGACGTCCCCGGGTGGGCCGGCTGTGTTGCCGCGTCCACCGGCGACGATGGGCTTTCTTGCCGCTGTCCAGGCCGCCGCGGGATCCCTGGTCGTGGCGCTCGTACCCGTGGTCGGCACCTGGGTGGTCACCCAGGGGACGCACACCACGGTGGCCCAGGCAGTACGGGTCTCGGTCGCCGCCTGGTTGCTCGCGCACCACGGCGGCCTCGTCGTGGACGGCGGGCACTTCGCCCTGGTGCCACTCGGACTGTCCACGATCCCCGCCGTCTCCTGCTGGTTCGCCGCACGCCGCCTGGCCCGGTCCCTGGACCCGCGGGCGGAACGCATCGGTGCGGGCGTCAGCCGCGCGCGCCCGGCGGCGATCCCCGTACGGGCGCTCATCGCCTTCACCCTCAGCTATGCGCTCATCGCGGGCGTGGCCGGGCTCGCGGCGACCACTTCCGGGTTGCATCCGGTCTCGGCCCAGGCCGTGGTCGGTGCGGCCGTCGTCGCGCTGGTCTCCGGCGTCTTCGGGGCGGCCGCCTACCGGTACGGCGGGTTGAGGCGGGGGTTCTGGGGTGCGCTGCGGGCGATCCGGCTGCCTCCCGCCGTGCGGCGCTGGGTGCGGGGCGGCGCGTCAGCCCTGGGCGTGCATCTGGCCGGTTCGGCGGTGCTGCTGCTCCTGACGCTGCTCGTGCAGTACCACCGGGTGAGCGGGTTGTACACGGCGCTGCACCCGGACGTGCCCGGCGTGGTGGTGCTCACCCTGATCCAGCTCGCCTACCTGCCCGATGCGGTGATCTGGACGGCAGCCTTCGCCGCAGGGCCGGGATTCGCCGTGGGCGCGGGCACCTCGGTGACCCCGGTGGCTTCGGTGATCGGTCCGCTGCCGGCGTTCCCGCTCCTGGCGGCTCTGCCGCGTGGGGGCTCGTTGCCCGGTGCGGTGCTCCTGGTCGTCGCCCTGCCGGTGCTTGCGGGTGTGGTCGCGGGGACCGTGGTGGCCCGGCGCGCGCCCGGCGGTAGCCGGGCCCTCCTGGCCGACCTGTTCGGCGCGGTCGTGATCGCGGGCGCCATGTTCACGGTCGTCACCTGGCTCGCCACCGGGCCGATGGGTCCGGGCAGATTGTCCGAGTCCGGGCCGTCGGCCCTCGCCTGTGGCGTGAGCTTCGCCGTCGAGGTGGGTCTCGGCGCGCTGCTCGCCGCCTCCGTGGTGGGGGCCGCCCCCGCCCTGCGCGAGCTGTGGGGCGCGCGCGGGGGACTGACCTCCGAGATCGACTGACTGCGAGGTTCACGGTGCCGGATCTCCTGGCGGTGGGCTGATCACCTGCCGGCAAACTGATCATCGGCTGGGTGGGTGCGACCCTTCGCCTGGCTGGTGTGATGCCTTCGGCCGGACTTGTCCACTGCCAGGGCAGCCGCCGGCCCGGGCGGCGGCGTCGGTACCCCGGGCCGATAGGGTGTGCGGACGTGACCGACGCGAGTTCCGCCCCCGTCCGACGGCGGGTCGTCGTCCTGGTGTCCGGCACCGGGACCCTGTTGCAGTCGCTCCTCGAAGCCGCCGCCGCTCCTGACGCTCCGTTCGGCATCGCCGGCGTGGTCAGCGACCGGCCGGACGCTCTCGGCCTGGAGCGGGCGCGTGCTGCGGGTGTGCCCACTGCGGTGATCGAGCTCGCGGACTTCCCCGACCGCACCGTCTGGGACGTCGCGGTGACCCGTGCGGTGTCCGCTTTCGCCCCCGACGTCGTGGTGCTGGCCGGGTTCATGCGGATCCTCGGCCGTGCCTATCTCGACCGGTTCGGGGATCGCACGATCAACACCCACCCGGCGTTGCTCCCGGCGTTCCCGGGGGCCCACGGGGTGCGGGACGCCCTCGCCCACGGCGTGAAGGTGACCGGGTGCACGGTGATCCTCATCGACGAGGGTACCGACACCGGGCCGATCCTCGCGCAGCGTGCCGTGCCGGTGGAGGACGGTGACGACGAGGGGACCCTGCACGAGCGGATCAAGATCGCCGAGCGGGAACTGCTCGTCGAGGTCGTCGCCCGCATGTCCGCGGGCTGGACGACGACCGGCCGCACGGTCCGGTTCGCGTGACCACCCGCCCGGACGCCGTCGTCGTGGGCACCACCCTCGCGGGACCGGCCCGGCCCGCATGATCACCGGTGGCGCGACCGCCGCCGAGGAAGGACCGCCACGATGAGCGAATCCGACGGCGCCGCCCGGCTGCCGATCCGCCGCGCCCTGGTCTCCGTCTACGACAAGACCGGACTGGTCGAGCTCGCCCGCACCCTGGCCGATGCCGGGGTGACGCTGGTCTCCACCGGGAGCACGGCCGCCCGGATCGCGGGGTCCGGCGTGCCGGTGACCCCGGTCGAGGAGCTCACCGGATTCCCCGAGTGCCTCGACGGCCGGGTCAAGACGCTGCACCCGCGCGTGCACGCCGGCATCCTCGCCGACCGGCGGCTGGCCGACCACGTCCGCCAGCTCGACGAGCTCGGGGTCGAGTCGTTCGACCTCGTGGTCTCGAACCTGTACCCGTTCACCGAGACCGTGGCGAGCGGCGCCGGGCTCGAGGAGTGCATCGAGCAGATCGACATCGGCGGGCCGTCCATGGTGCGGGCCGCGGCCAAGAACCACGCGAGCGTGGCGATCGCGACCTCGCCGGACCAGTACCCCCAGCTCGTCGACGCCCTGGCCACCGGCGGGTTCACCCTGGCCGAGCGGCGGCACCTCGCGGTCGAGGCGTTCCGGCACACGGCCTCCTACGACGTCGCGGTGGCCGGCTGGCTCGGGGCACAGGCCGGGTCCCGGGCCCCCTTGCTGCCGGAGTGGGTGGGCGCCACTTGGCGGCGGGCCGCGGTGCTGCGCTACGGCGAGAACCCGCACCAGTCGGCCGCCCTGTACGTGGGCACCGAGCCGGGCATCGCGCACGCCGAGCAGCTCAACGGCAAGGAGATGTCCTACAACAACTACGTCGACGCCGACGCCGCGTTGCGTGCCGCCTACGACTTCGCCGAGCCCGCGGTGGCCGTGGTCAAGCACAACAACCCCTGCGGCATCGCGATCGCCCCGGCGGGCGCGGACGACCCGATCGCGGCGGCGCACCGCGGTGCTCACGCCTGTGACCCGGCGTCGGCCTACGGCGGCGTGATCGCGGCGAACCGTCCCGTCACGGGCACCTTCGCGGCCCAGCTCGACGGGGTCTTCACCGAGGTGCTCGTCGCCCCCGACTTCACCCCGGAGGCGCTGGAGATCCTCACCCGCAAGAAGAACCTGCGGGTGCTGCGCCTGCCGGAGGCCGCCCACCGGGCCGCACTCGAGCTGCGGCCGATCTCCGGCGGCCTGCTCGTGCAGGGTGCCGACCGGGTGGACGCCGTCGTCGAGGACGGCGGAGACGATCCGCGCGCCTGGCGGCTCGTCGTGGGCGAGCCGGCGGACGAGGCCACCCTGGCCGATCTCGCCTTCGCGTGGCGTGCGGTGCGTGCGGTCAAGTCCAACGCGATCCTGCTCGCCAAGGATCTGGCGAGCGTGGGTGTGGGCATGGGACAGGTCAACCGCGTGGACTCCTGCCGTCTGGCCGTGAGCCGGGCGGGGGCCGAACGGGCCCGGGGCGCGGTGGCCGCCTCGGACGCGTACTTCCCGTTCGCCGACGGCTTCCAGGTGCTGGCCGACGCGGGGGTCAAGGCCGTGGTCGAGCCCGGTGGATCCAAGCGGGACGCCGAGGTCGTCGAGGCTGCCCGCCGGGCCGGGGTGACGCTCTACTTCAGCGGCACGCGACACTTCTCGCACTGAGCACGGCAGTCTCGCACTGAACGTCCGGCACTTCTCCCACTGAAGATCCGGCGCCGGTGCCGGACCGGCCCGATCGACGTCCGATCGAGGTCCGGTCCGGTGCCGGACGGCGGCAGGACCCGAGGCGGTGACGACGGTGATGGTGCACTGGGAGGTGGCGCCCACCCGGCGGTTGGCCTTCGTGAGCGTGCTCGCGATGGGTGCCGTCTCCACGGTGGTCACCGCGTTCGTGGACTTCCGGACCGGTGGTTACCTGCTGGCCGTGGCCCTCGGGATGGCCGCGGCCCTGCGCGCGTTGCTGCCGCCCAAGTACTGCCTCGGTCTGCTGATCCGTTCGCGGGCGGTCGACATCACCATCGCCACGGCGCTGGCGGTCTCGCTGGCCGTGCTGGCGCGGATCGTCCCCACCTGACGGTCCCCTGAGTCTCGGCGGCCCGGTGCCACCGGCACCGGGCCCCCGTCCGCCAGCGGGTGTTGTAGGTGCGCCCGACCCTCAGGAAGCCGGGGGGACCCAGCCGTCCGGCCCCGCGAGGAAGGCAGAGGTACGCAGGAGGCTGCCGACGCAGTGGGCGCCCACCGGCAGGGAAAGGCTGCTGGGCAGGACACTGACCTGGTCGGTTCCCTGCCAGGTCACCGCCGCCGGTACCCGGGAACACCCCGCGGGGTCGTTGCTCGGGTCCGAGGTCAGCGCGAACGTGAACGAGATGAGCCCGTTGGCCGGCACCAGGAGCGCACCGCCGGACCCCGTGGAGCCCGAGCCCCCTGAGCCTCCGGCCCCCGTCGAGCCCAGAGCGCTGTGTCCGGTCTCCAGGAAGTCGCCGCTGCTCGTGGAGCCCGCCGGGCCCAGCCGGGGGTATCCCTTCACCACGCAGGACTCCGTGCCGGTGCCCTGCAGGACGACGGTCACGTACTGGGTGCCGGCTGCGCCCTCGCTGTCGCCCTCGAAGGCCTGCAGGCGGGTGCACGTCGGCAGTCCGGTCGTCGCCGTGGTCGTGGGCGCCGAGCCGCGGGTCGAGGGAACCGGGACCCTCCGGCAGGTCGCGTCGACGGTGTCGCAGCGCACTGCCACGGTCTGCGCGGGCCGGCCCACCGGGAAGGTCGCCCAGACCGTGCGCGAGTCCAGCCACTTCCAGTTCATGAAGGTGTCGACCTCGAAGGGAGCGAAGGCCTTGCCCAGCCGGCCGGTGCCGGTGTCCCCGGCGGCCAGGTAGGGCGACTTGGCGTGGGAACCGCTGCCCGCACGGGTGTCGAGGAAGTGCTGGCCGTCGGGGGAGAGCGGGGCCCAGCCGCCGCCACAGGCGATGTCGGGTCCCGCGGTCGCGGTGGAGAGATCGAGGACGACCGAGCAGCTCGGGTCGTGGTCCGAGCGCACCAGGATGTCGGCCGAGTCCGTGGCCACCCCGCCGTCCGACTCCGCGAGGCTCTGGGTGTGGTGACGGCGTCCTGCGTCGGTGATCACATCGAGCCCGGAGGTGTCCTCGACGATCAAGCCGGCGGTGTTCCAGCCCCGCAGCGACATCGCGTTGTTCAGCGGCCACTGTGCGGTCTCCTTGCCGCTGGCCAGGTCGACGATGTGCACCAGGTTCGGCATCCCGCCGCTCGTGTCGGCCTCCCCGTACGCGAGGCGGGCTCCGCCCGGCTCCACCGCGACGCCCCACAGGTGGCCCTGGTACAGGCCGGTCAGGGTGCCGTCGTTGCGCAGGAGCACGAGGGACGCCCCGCTGGTGCTCTTGTCGGTGCTGACCATCCCCAGCTCGCCGACGGTGCCGAAGGGGGTGTGCCACCACCCGGTCAGTGCGGTGACGGTCGAGGGCACCGCGGCCCCGACCCCTCCGCGCGAGAGTCGCAGGGAGCCCCAGGTGCCGGACAGCGTGGGCACGTCCAGCGCTCCGGCCCAGGGCAGGCTCCGCACCCAGGTGGTCAGGTCGCCGGTACCGCTCAGGGGCGAGGGGCTCGTGGTCGGGGCCGCCGGGCTCGTGGGGGCCGCGCTCCTGGTGGGTGCGGGTCCGGTGGTCGGGGCGGTGACGGGGTTCGTGACCACCCCGGTGGTGGGGTGCGCGGGGGGTCCGGGGTGCGTGTTGCGCAGGGCGTGCGGCAGGAGCACGGCGCCGCAGGTGACGACGACGGTCACCAGGGTGGAGACGATGGTGAGCACCCGCTGGCGGCGCCGGTGCACCCGGGCCAGGCGGATCGACCGGCTGGTGACGTCCGAGGGGACGTGCACGGTGTCCGAGGCCTGGAGCATCAGCGAGCTCAGGCGCTGCTCGAAGCCCTCGAAGTCGTGTGTGTCCGGCGTCCTCATCGCTGGACCTCCTGAACGGGGCTCTGGGGTCGGTCCTCGGGCGTCATGGCCGCTCGGAGTCGGGCGAGGGCGCGGTGGGACTGGCTCTTGACGGTGCCGACCGAACATCCCATGGCGGTGGCGACCTCGGCCTCGGGCAGGTCGTCGAAGTAGCGCAGCACGAGCACGGCGCGTTGGCGTGGGGGCAGGGTGCGCAGATGGCGCATGAGCTCGTCCCGCTCGGCGGTGGTGCTGGCGGGGTCCTGGTAGCGGGTCGGGCGCCAGGACGTTGGCGAGGGAATCTCGGGAAGTTCCTCGGTGGGGCGTTCGGCCCGCCAGGCACGCCGCCACCAGGACACGTTCTGGCGTACCAGGGCGGTGCGGGCGTATCCCTCGATCGCGCCGTGGTCGGCGATGCGATCCCAGCTCAGGTACACCTTGGCCAGGACCGTCTGCAGCAGGTCCTCGGCCAGGTGGTGGTCGCCGGTCAACAGGTAGGCCGTGCGCAGGAGCGCCCTGGATCGCGCGCTCACGAAGGCGGCGAACTCGTCGTCTCGGTCCCCCATGCCCTCTCCACTCGGTCCCGGAGTGCCGGGCGGAGCCCGGTGGGTCCGGCCGGGCATCCTGCCCGTCCGCTCACCCTCCAGGACGCTCCACCCGGTGCCTCAGGTTGTCACCCGGTGCCTCTGCGCCCTGGCTGAGCTCCCGATCCCCACCGGGCCGGGGTCACGACCCTGCCTCGAAGCCCGACGTGTTCAACGCGAGCTCCGAGTCCCTGATGACCGGGCACGTGCCGGCCACGGGCATGTCCGGGGTCTGTGGCAACACGAGCGGGGTCGTGGCTGTCTGCCACAGCACCGCGGCCGGTCCCCGGGTGCAGCCCGCCGCGTCACCGGAGGGGTCCGTGGGCAGCGCCACGGAGAACGAGGCGAAGCCCTTCACCGGGATCACGATCGGTCTCGTCGGAGGGACGGGGATCGATGAGTAGTGCCCGAACTCCCGGAAGTCGGTCAGAGCCGTGGTGTCCGCGAGCCCCAGCCTCGGGTAGCCCCGGATGAGGCAGATCTTCGTGCCCGTGTTCTGCAGGACGAAGTCCAGGTACACCAGGCCGGTTGCCGATCCGACGTTCCTCTCGGTCACCGTCATCTGCCGCGCGGAGCAAGCGGGCATGTCGGGCGCGGTCGACGGGATCGGTACCCGCTCGCAGGTCGCGTTCGCGATGTCGCACCGGACGCTGGCGCGTCGGGTCGAGATGCCGAGCGGGAAAGTGGCCCAGGCCGTGTCCGAGTCCAGCCAGGCCCAGCCCGGGACATTCTCGTCCGGGGCCAGGGGCGGTCCGGTCGTTGCCGCGCGGGTGTCCACGACGCGGAACTCCTGGGACCCGGTGCCCCCGTTGCCGGGTCGCGCGGAGTCCACGAGCACGTGGCGCCCGTCGGGGGAGAGGTAGGTCCGGCTGCTGTTGCAGGCGATGTCGGGTCCGGCGGCGGCCGTGGACAGGTCGAGGGTGACCGCGCAGTTCGCGTCGTGGTCCGAGCGCACCAGGATGTCGGCCGATTCCGTGGCCACCGCGGTGTCGGGCAGAAGGGTCTGGGTGTGGTGGTGGCGTCCCGCGTCGGTCACCACGTCGAGTCCCGCGGTGTCCTGCACGATCAGTCCCGCGGTGTTCCAGCCCCGCAACGACATCACGGAGTCGCGCAGTGCCCACTGTGCGGTCTCCTTGCCATCGGCCAGCGCGACGATGTGCACCAGGTTCGGCATCCCGCCGCCGGTGTCGGCCGTGGCGTACGCCAGCCGGACCCCGCCCGGCTCCACCTCGACGCCCGCGAGCTGAGCCTCGACCAGGGTCGTCAGGGTGCCGTCCCCCCGCAGGAGCACGAGGAGCTGGCCATCGGGCCGATCGGTGGTGCCCAGTTCCTCGAGTTCGGCGACGGTGCCGTAGGGGGTGCGCCACCAGCGGGTCAGCCCGGAGACGGACGGGGGCACGGAGGTCGTGATGCCGCCGTCCGAGAGCCGCAGGGAGCCCCAGACACCGGTCAGGGTCGGCACGTCGAGTGCCGCAGCCGAGGGCAGCCCGTCCGCCCAGTCGGCCAGCCCGCTGCTGCCGTTCCAGGACGCGCCGTTCACGGAGGTGCCTGTCGTGGTCGGGGGAGTCGTGGTGGTCGGCGTGGTGGTCCCGGTGGTCCTGGTGGGTTCGGGTCCGGTGGTCGGGGCGGTGACGGGGTTCGTGACCACCCCGGTGGTGGGGTGCGCGGGGGGTCCGGGGTGCGTGTTGCGCAGGGCGTGCGGCAGGAGCACGGCGCCGCAGGTGACGACGACGGTCACCAGGGTGGAGACGATGGTGAGCACCCGCTGGCGGCGCCGGTGCACCCGGGCCAGGCGGATCGACCGGCTGGTGACGTCCGAGGGGACGTGCACGGTGTCCGAGGCCTGGAGCATCAGCGAGCTCAGGCGCTGCTCGAAGCCCTCGAAGTCGTGTGTGTCCGGCGTCCTCATCGCTGGACCTCCTGAACGGGGCTCTGGGGTCGGTCCTCGGGCGTCATGGCCGCTCGGAGTCGGGCGAGGGCGCGGTGGGACTGGCTCTTGACGGTGCCGACCGAACATCCCATGGCGGTGGCGACCTCGGCCTCGGGCAGGTCGTCGAAGTAGCGCAGCACGAGCACGGCGCGTTGGCGTGGGGGCAGGGTGCGCAGATGGCGCATGAGCTCGTCCCGCTCGGCGGTGGTGCTGGCGGGGTCCTGGTAGCGGGTCGGGCGCCAGGACGTTGGCGAGGGAATCTCGGGAAGTTCCTCGGTGGGGCGTTCGGCCCGCCAGGCACGCCGCCACCAGGACACGTTCTGGCGTACCAGGGCGGTGCGGGCGTATCCCTCGATCGCGCCGTGGTCGGCGATGCGATCCCAGCTCAGGTACACCTTGGCCAGGACCGTCTGCAGCAGGTCCTCGGCCAGGTGGTGGTCGCCGGTCAACAGGTAGGCCGTGCGCAGGAGCGCCCTGGATCGCGCGCTCACGAAGGCGGCGAACTCGTCGTCTCGGTCCCCCATGCCCTCTCCACTCGGTCCCGGAGTGCCGGGCGGAGCCCGGTGGGTCCGGCCGGGCATCTTGCCCGTCCGCTCACGTCTCCAGGACGCTCTGCCTGGCGCCACAGGTTGTCATACCGGCGCCACCCGGGTGATCCGGTTCCGACGGCGTCAAGCCTGTGCGTTCCAGGGCCGACGAGCGTCAGCAAGGAGTGTCTTCCGGCGGTCGGTGTCTCCGGGACGACGGCACGGGGACGGAGCGGACATGGACGGACGGCGGATCCCGTTCGTCCCGCTGCTCGTCGTGGTCCGGGGAGCGCCCCGCTTCGGTGCCCAGAACGTCCGCGCCATTCCCGGATGCTTCGTCGGCGCCGGTCGCGCGGAGCGCCGGACGAGAGCGGAAGGGGCGGCCTGAACGTGGACACCACGGCGCAGCGGGTGCTCATCGTCGACGACGAGCCGCGGATCCTGGACGCCTTCCGGCGGACGCTGCGTTCGCGCTATCAGGTGGTCACGGCCGGGTCGGGGCCGGAGGGGTTGGACCTGCTGGGTTCGGTGGTCCTGGGGGAGGCGCCGTTCGGCGTGATCGTCTCGGACATGTTGATGCCCGTGATGAACGGCGCCGAGTTCCTCACCCGGGCCCGGGAGGTCTCACCGGACTCGGTGCAGCTGGTCCTGTCCGGGCAGGCGGACCTGATGTCCACGATCCAGGCGGTCAACCACGGGAAGCTGTTCCGCTTCCTGACCAAGCCGTGCTCCGCGGAGGAGCTGTCCGGCGCGTTGGACGACGGGCTGCGCCAGTACCAGTTGGTCGTCTCGGAGCGCGAACTGCTCGAACGCACCCTGCAGGGTGCCGTCGAGGCGCTCACCGAGATCCTCTCGTTCACCAGTCCGCTGGCGTTCAGCAGAGGCCGGGTGTTCACCGAGTTCGTCGAGGGAGTCGTCCGGCGTCTCGGCGTCCCCATGGACTGGCAGTTGCGGATGGCCGCCATGCTCTCCCAGGTCGGGTGCGTGGCGATCCCGGCGGACGTGGTGCAGCGCGGGCGCACCGGGCAGCTCACGAATCCGGTGCAGGTGGAGATGCTCGAGGGGCATCCCGGGGTGGCGCGGGACCTGCTCGCCCGCATCCCCCGCCTGGAGGAGGTCGCCCGGTGGGTGGGCGAGCAACCGGTGCAGCCGGTGACCTCGCGCGGGCCCCGGCTGAAGGGATCCGAGGCCGTCTTCCATGCCGTGGCGGCCTTCCTCGTCGCGGCCGATCGGGGCGAGGCCCCCCGGGAGATCGTGCGGGAGCTGAGAGCGAGCGGGCGCTACGCCCCGGACCTGCTCGACGCCCTGCTCGAGGCGTCGGCACCGATCCAGCCCGAGGGGGAGCTGCACGAGCTGAAGGCGTTGCAGTTACGTGAGGGCATGCTGCTCGTGCAGGACGTGGTCACGGCCACCGGCATGGTGCTCGTGCGGACCGGGGAACGAATCAGCCCCACCCTCGCGGTGCGCCTGGCCAACTTCGCGCGCACGGTGGGTGTGGTGGAGCCGATCAAGGTGCTCGTCCAGTCCTCCTGAGGCGGAGGCCCGGTGCTCCCCGACGCCCGGTGCTCCCCGATGCCGGTGTTCCCTGCTGCTCACCCCACGGATTGGTGTACCCGAGCGCGCGGCGCGGGCAGGGCGATCACGAACTGCGCGCCCTCCCCGGGACGGGAGCGCACCTCGATGGCACCGTGATGCTTCTGCACGATCGTGGCGTGCACCATGCTCAGGCCCTGACCGGTGCCCCGGCCGACCGGTTTCGTGGTGAAGAAGGGGTCGAAGATCCGGGCCCGGACCTCCGCGGTCATGCCCGGACCGTCGTCGGCCACCTCGATCGTGACGGTGTCGCGGACCCGGCGGGTGCGCACCGTGATCCGGCCGCGCCGGGTCGAGCCCGTGCGCTCCTGCTTCTCCCCGATCGCCTGCGCGGCGTTGACGATGAGGTTGAGCACCGCCTGCTTGATCTCCCCCTCGTAACAGGGCACCGCTCCCACCTCGGGATGCAGGGATGTCACGCAGTCGGCCACGTACTTCCACTCGTTGTGCGTGACCTGCACGGTGCTCTCGACGGCCCGGTTGAGGTCGGTGTTCGTGCGCTCTCCACCGGGATGGGAGAAGTCCTTCATCGCCCGGACGATGTTGGTGACCCGGTCCAGGCCCTCCAGGGACTGCGACAGTGCGACGGGCATCTCCTCGGCAATGAAATCCAGGTCGAGGGTGTCGAGCAGTGCGGCCAGCTCGGTGGGGCTGAGCCCGTGGTTCTGGCCGTCGGTACCCCGCGCGTGGCCCTGCAGCCGGCGTAGGGCCGGAATGATCTGCTGGCAGCACTCGGTGACGAACCGCGTGTTGTCGGAGACGAACTGGACCGGGGTGTTGATCTCGTGGGCGATGCCCGCCGCGAGCTGGCCGATCGACTCCAGCCGGTTCGCCAGGGCGAGCTGGCGTTCCAGCTGACGCACCTGGGTCACGTCCGCCGCCACGCCGATCACGCCGTAGACGGCTCCCTGGCTGTCCACCTGAGGCAGCACGCTGAGCAGGAGCTGCCGCGGCGGTCCCGCTGCGGCCGGGATGCTCACCCGCAGGCTCTCGACCGGGCGTCTCGAGGCCAGCACCCGCCGTTCGGCGAAGGGAAGGACCTCGCGCAGCGAATCCATGATCACGATCTCGGTCTCCCGCAGCCCCAGCAACTCCGCGCCACGGGAGCAGCCGCGCACCCGCAGGAAGGCCGCATTCACCCCGGCGTACCGCAGATCCCTGTCCTTCCAGTAGACAGGGTGGGGGATCGACCGCAGGACGTCGCTGAGCAGGGTCTTCTCGGCGGACAGCTCCCCGGCCAGGTGCTCCGCCCGGCGGTGTGCGGCGGTGATCCGTTCCTCGGTCTCCCGGCGGTTGGTCACGTCCCGCAGCACGCCCAGCAGCCGTTCCTCAAGGCCGTCCGCGTGCAGCAGCTGGATCTGCAGGTCGATCCAGTAGGGGGTGCCGTCCTTACGCACCGCGGTGGTCTCGATCTCGACGGTCCGCTCCGTCTCGAGGCGGGCGCCCAGGTCCCCCCAGTCCAGGTCCCCGGTCAGCGACCGGGCGATCCGGCCGGGGTTCGCGCCGATGACGTCCTCCCGCGGATGGCCGGTCGTCCGGCAGAAGGCGTCATTGACCCACTCGATCCGCCCGTCCGGGCCCAGCACGAACACCGCGTTCTCCAGGTGCCGGGCAATCAGGGCGAGCAGATTCGCCTCCTCGGTCACCGTGCGGAGGCATTCCCGGGTGCGCAGGTTCTCGGTGACGTCGTCGCCCTGCCTGGCGGGCCGCTGCTCCAGCGCCTCCACCAGGCTCGTGTTGGCCTGGCGCAGCCGGCGGTTGTCCTCGGTGAGTTGCGCGAGGCGCCGCTGCAGGTCCGCCATCGGCAGGGGTACCTCTCCCGCCGCGCCGGTCCGGTCGTCCGTCATGGGTCACCCCCGCGCTCGCCGGACCTGGATCGGCAGGAGGGGTTGCGGACTTGAGGCCCTCGGGCGCGATTCGCATCGGCTGGGTGGTACGTCCCGGATCGGGGTGCGCGGAACGGGGACGGCCCCCGCATTCCGTCCGGGGCACGTGACGACTCTCCCGTCCGTTCTCCGACTGCAGACCGGTGAACCGCGTACATTGATCCCGCATCGGGTGCGATGTGCGCGAACATGCGGACGGTCCGGGGAACCGCGGGGTGGAGTGCGGAGGGGCCGTCGCCGGCTGGATCCAGGTCGAGAGGGAATTGTGATGAGTGAACCGACGCCCCTCAGTCCGCCCGCGGGGGCGACGTCAATCTTGACGCTGACCCCGCCTGCGGCGCCGCAGGCGGTGGCCGCGACCCAGGCGCCGAAGATGGCGCCGGCGGTGGACCCGGCCGCACTGCCCGGTCTGGACGCCAAGGTGACCGACTACGTCACCTCGATCCTGGCCGCGGACACCCGCTCGCCCGCCTTCGCGGACAAGGCGGCCGAGGTGCGGGCGATGGGCGACAGCGACATCCGCAAGGCGGCGGAGACCTCCAACCGGCTCCTGCAGACGCCCGTCCGGGCCCTGCAGCGCGGTGGCCTGGCGGAGGGCTCGACGGTCTCGGCGACGTTGCTCAAGCTGCGGCGGACGGTGGAGGAGCTGGACCCCAAGGGTGCCACCGGCTCGAAGAAGTTCCTCGGCATGATCCCGTTCGGCGACCGTCTCTCGGACTACTTCCGCCGGTACCAGGACTCGCAGGACCACCTCAACGCCATCCTCGTCGCCCTGCGCAACGGGCAGGACGAGCTGCAGAAGGACAACGTCGCTCTCAACCAGGAGAAGCAGCAGCTCTGGCAGGCGATGGCCTGGCTCAACCAGTACGTCTACGTGGCCGAGCGGCTCGACGCCCAGCTCGAGGCGAAGATTGCCGAACTGCAGTCCACCGACCCCGACCGGGCCAAGGCCCTGCGCGACGACGTCCTGTTCTACGTGCGCCAGAAGCACCAGGACCTGCTCACGCAGCTGGCCGTGTCCATCCAGAACTACCTGGCCATCGATGTCGTGATCAAGAACAACCTCGAGCTGATCAAGGGTGTCGACCGGGCCTCGACGACCACGATCTCGGCCCTGCGCACCGCGGTGATCGTGGCCCAGGCGCTGAGCAACCAGAAGCTCGTGCTCGACCAGATCACCGCCCTGAACACGACCACCTCGAGCCTCATCGAGGCCACCTCGCAGATGCTGCGGGACAACTCGGTGAAGATCCAGGAGCAGGCTGCCTCGGCGACGATCGGCATCGAGCAGCTCCAGCGGGCCTTCGCGAACGTCTACGAGACGATGGACGCGATCGACACCTTCAAGGGCCAGGCGCTGACCACGATGAAGTCGACCATCACGACCCTCGAGGGTGAGGTTGCCAAGTCGCGGTCCTACCTCGACCGGGTGGCCCGCACCGACGAGCGCGTGATCGCGGGGTCGTTGAACCTCGACTCGGGCCGATGAGCGGGAACCGGTCCGCGATGCCCCTGACACGTCAGTTCCCCCGTGGTGTCCAGGTCGCCTGTGGTGGCCAGGTCTTCTGTGGTGGCCATGTCGCTGCGTGACCTTCTTGCCGCGTTGACGGGACGTCGACGGCGCGAGCCGGTCGTCGACGTCCCCGCCGTCCCCACCTCGGCCGACCTGCTCGCCGCCCTGGACCGGGTGGAGGCGCAGGTGGACGACGCCGCCGTCCCCGGGGTGGTGGCCTCGCGGGTGCGCCGGGTGACCGCCGTGGTGCGCCAGACCGTGCCCCGGCTGGGACAGCTGGGGCTGGGCAGCAGCCAGGGTTACGCGGTGATGGCGACCGCGACCAACTACCTCCCCGAGGCGCTCGGCGGCTACCTCCGCCTGCCGCGGGAATGGGCCGACCACCGGCCGGTGGACCGCGGCCGCACCTCCCTGATGGTGCTCTGCGAGTCGCTGGACCTCCTGGCGACCACCATGGATCACGTCTTCGACGCGGTCTGCCGCCAGGACGCCGCCGCGCTGGTCACCCACGCCCGGTTCCTGGAGGAGAAGTTCGGACAGGCCTCCACGGGCGGCAGCCTGGGGCTGGGCGGGACGCCGTGACAACCAGCGCCCTGACCACCGGGAGCGTGCCACGGTGAGCGGGGCACTCGCCCAGGCTCTCGCCGGTGTCGAGGCGGTGGCCGGGCGTGCCGGGATGCCGCCCACCTCGGCGCGCGAGGAGGCCGTGGCCCTGGCCGCGTACTGTGCCTCGACCTCCCCCGGATCCCGGGAGGAGTGGGCGGCGGAGTGCGGGCGGCCGGCGGGGGAGTTCGCGACCGCGGCCGGACGCGGTGCCGGCTGGCGCTACGAACCGACCCCGGTGCTGTCCGCGCTGGTCGCCGCCTCGTCGGCCCTGGCGGAGCCCTATGCGCGGGCGCTCGCCGAGGTCGTCGCCGCGGCCTGCGCGTTGGGCGATCCGGGGCTGCGCGCGATCGCCGAGGCCTCGGTGGTCGCGGCGGCCCAGTTGCGTGCGGCGGGTGCCGCGGCCGGACCGTCCCTCCCGGGGGATCCCGGGTCCAGGACGTACCCGTCCGGCGGGGCCGGGGATCTGCCGCACCTGGCGGTCCCTCCGATGTGGGGACCGGGCTACCCCGGAGCTTCGGGCAGTGGTTTCTCCCCGCCCTCGACCTTCCCCCCGCCATCGCCGGGCTCGTTCTCCCCGCCGTCCGGAGGTTCGTGGCGCGGGCCGGGAGCGGATCCGGTGGGTGGTCCCTCGTCCGGGCCCGGTGGTTCGGGGGCACCGGGTACCGAGGCCGCCGCGGCGGCCTCGGGGGCCGTCCCCGCGGAACCGCCGATCCCGCCGGCCCGGCCCCTGGAGGAACTGCTCGCCGAGCTGGACGGCCTCGTCGGACTCGCCAAGGTCAAGCGGGAGGTGCACCGGCAGACCCAGGTGCTGCGCGTGGAGCAGTTGCGCGTCGCGGCCGGGCTGCGCACCGCGACCCTGACCCGGCACCTGGTGTTCACCGGCAACCCGGGCACCGGCAAGACCACGGTGGCCCGGCTCGTGGCAGGCATCTACCGCTCGCTCGGGCTGCTCAGCAAGGGCCAGCTGGTCGAGGTCGACCGGTCCGAGCTGGTGGCCGGCTACCTCGGGCAGACCGCCACCAAGACCGGTGAGCTGGTCGCCAAGGCGCTCGGAGGCGTCCTGTTCATCGACGAGGCCTACTCCCTCGCCGGGGACCAGTACGGCGAGGAGGCCGTGGACACCCTGGTCAAGGAGATGGAGGACCACCGCGACGACCTCGTGGTGATCGTCGCCGGTTACCCGGGGCCGATGTCCGACTTCATCGCGATCAACCCGGGCCTGTCGAGCCGGTTCCGCACCGTGATCGAGTTCGAGGACTACACCGACGACGAGCTCGTGGCGATCTTCGAACGAGTGGCCGGGGAGTCCGACTTCCAGGCCTCGCCCGAGTCCATCACCGCCCTGCGGGTCCTGCTCGCGAGCACCCCACGTGACGAGGGCTTCGGCAACGGGCGGTTCGCGCGCAACGTGCTCGAGGCGGCGGTGGAACGCCAGGCCTGGCGGTTGCGCGACATCGCCGAACCCACGGTGGACGAGCTGCGCACCCTGATCCCCGCCGACCTGAGCGACTCCGAGGACGGTGAGGACCTGCCCGGTGCGGACGGCGACGCCGCCGCCGTGGCTCCCACCGGGTCCGGGAACGACACGGTGGCTGGGAACGACACGGTGGCCGGGAACGACACAGTGACGGCCGGGAACGACGGGGTGGCCGGGAACGACGGGGTGGCCGGGAGCGTTGCGGCATCCGACGGCACCGTACGCGGCGGTCCGGGATCCGGGGAACCGTCCCCTGACCCGGCACCGACGCCGCACCGGGCAGGGTCCGAGCCGAGTGAGGGGACGCCGGCATGAGCCAGTCAGCACCACCCGGCCGGAGCGCGGCTCCGCCCGCCGTACGCCTCGCGGTGGCGGCGCAGGGGGGCGCCGGGGCAGGTCGCCCGGGCGACCCGCGGCCCGCCGCCGTGGGGGTCCTGCCACCGCACCAGGACGGTGTGCTGGCCGGGATGCGGAGCCGCCTGGCCGGCACCCCCGGTCGGCTGTGGATCGCCCTCGCCGTGGCACTGGTCGCCGCCCTCGCGTTCGCGTTGGTCGGCGGTGACGCGTTCCTCACCCGCTCGGACCGCCTCGGGGCCGCGCGGGCGCAGGTGCAGCAGTTGGTGCGGGTGCAGGAGATCCGGTCCAGCCTCGAGACCGCCGACGCGGCCGCGACGAACGCTTTCCTGGTGGGTGGGTTGCCGCCCGCGGGTCAGCGGGAGGCCTACCTGGCCGCCCTCGACACGGCGTCCACCGATCTGACCGCCGCCTCCGGGGCCGACGCCACGGACGCGCGGGGACTCGCGCCGGTTGCCGGCGCGGTGGTGCGGTACGCGGGCCTGGTGGAGTCGGCCCGGGCGAACAACCGGCAGGGCTTCCCGGTGGGCGCGGCCTACCTGCGTCAGGCCTCCGCCCTGCTGCGCGCCGAGGCCCTCGAACCGCTCTCCGCGATCGTGGACGCCGACGCCGCCCGGGTCTCCTCGGACCTGGCCGCGGCCCGCGACTCCACCGCGCTCCTGCTCATCGCGGCCGGGATCGGCCTCGTCCTGATCGTCGGGGTGCAGGTCTGGGTGGCCGCACACAGCCACCGGTACCTGAACACCCCGATGCTGGTGGCCTCGGCGGTGCTCCTGTGCGTGGCGGCGGCCGGGCTGGGCACCATGACCGTGGCCCAGTCCCGGGTGTCCGACGTGCGGGACCACTCCTACGCCGCCGCCCTCGCCGTCGCGCAGGCCCGGATCGCCGGGTTCGACGCCAAGGCCGCGGAGAGCCTCACCCTGGTGAACCGGGGCAGCGGCGCCGCCGACGAGAAGCAGTGGCAGCAGGACGCCGCCACGGTTCGCGCCGAACTGTCCGTGGCCGCCAAGGCCGGGGTCGACAGCCAGGCGAGCACCCGGTTCGAGGCCTACGCGGGCGTGCACACGGCGATCCGCACCCTCGACGACACCCAGGGCAGGTGGGACGACGCCGTGACACGGGCCACGAGCGCCGCGGCGAACGGCGGCAACGGAACTTTCGCCGCCTTCGACTCCGTGACCGCGCAGATCCTCACCGACCGGGAACACGCGGCCGTGGACGGGCTGGACAGCCCCCGGATCTGGTTGGTGGTGCTGGGATGGCTCACGGTTTGCGCAGGTCTGGCCGCCGCCCTTCTCTCGGCACGAGGCGTGGGCCAGCGACTGGCGGAGTACCGGTGAGCGGCCGGGCACGGGTGAGCCGACCGGGGGGCCTCGACCGCCGTCCGCGCCGGTGGCTGCCCGCCGTGGCCGCGCTCGCCACCCTGGTCGCCACGGTAGCGGGCTGCGGTTCCTCCCCCTCGGGCTCCGGGCCGCGGAGCACCACGGAGACGACGGCGGGCGCGGCTGCCGCGGCCCCGCTGACGAGCGCGCCGAGCTGCACGGACGCCCTGGCGTCCTACGCCCCGGACGCGGACGCCCTGGCCGGGCGGATCACCGCCGGCGGCTACACCGCGAAGATCCGGGCCCGTGGCCGGCTCGTGGTGGGGGTGTCCGCGGACACCCTTCCCTTCGGGTCCCGCAACCCGATCAGCGGGAAGATCGAGGGCTTCGACATCGACGTCCTGCACCAGATCTCCCAGGCCGTCTTCGGGCGTCCCGATGCCATCGAGTTCCGGGTGATCACCACTGCGCAGCGCATCCCGAGCCTGCAGGGGGACGTGGACGCGAGCAAGTCGGTCGAGCAGGCGCCCCCGGTGGACATCGTGGCCCGGACCATGAGCATCACCTGCGACCGGTGGAAGCAGATCGCCTTCTCCTCCGAGTACTACCACGCCGGGCAGCGGGTCCTCGTGAGCCGTGACTCCCCGGTGACCTCGATCGAGGGCCTCAAGGGCAAGCGGGTGTGCGCGCCGAAGGGGTCGACGAGCCTGACCCGCCTGGCGAACTACCCCGGGGTGGTCGCGGTACCGGCGGACCGGCACACCGACTGCCTGGCCTGGTTCCAGGAGGGCGTCGTCGACGCGATCACGGGTGACGACACCGTCCTGGCCGGGTTCGCCGCCCAGGACCCCTACGCCAAGGTGGTCGGGCCCCGCTTCAGCGACGAGCCCTACGGTCTGGGGATCGGCGCCACGCACGTGGACTTCGTGCGGTTCGTGAACGGGGTGCTCGCCCGCATGCGGGCGGACGGCACGTGGACGCGGCTGTACGACACCTGGCTGTCCCGCGAGCTGGGTCCCGCGCCCGCGCCTCCGCAGGCGGTGTACGGGCGCCGTCCGTGAGCGAGGTCACCGCACCCGCGCCACCCGCGGCCGGGGTGGCCCCCGACGCGGACACCCTGCGCCGGTACCTGGAGGAGCTGGGGCGGTGGCGCACCGCGCGCCGGGCGGAGCTCGACGTCCTCGACGAGCGGGCCCTGCGCGCGGCGGACAGCGACACGTACACCGGCGACCTCGCCCTGTCCCTGTCCCTGTGGCAGGCGGTGAGCAAGCGGTGTGACGAGCTGCTGGTGGTGTGGGACTCCGGCCGGGTCGGCCGGGGGGAACGTGAGCGCCTGGCCCGGCTGATCCACGGGCGCCTGGACGCCGGCCTCGGCGCGGGGCTGGCGATCAGCCTGGTCGAGGCCTGCCGGCTGTGCGACTCGATGACCGGCACCCTGCGCGCCCGGCTGTCCCTGGACCCGGCCACCGAGGAGATCTCCCGGCGTCTCGCCACGATCCGGGCCGCACTCGAACGGTGCCGGGAGGACCTCGAGCACCCCGGCCCGGACGCCGACAAGGCCGCGACCGCCGCGGGTCGGGTGAAGGTGGAGCGGTACGCGGCCCGGGTGACCGAGCTCGTGGCCAGCGCCGGGCGCGGTGGGGACGTGACCGGATCGCTCGGTGCCCTGGAGGGTGAGGTGGCCCGGTTCGAACGCGACCTGATCGTCGCGGCCGCCACCCTGCGTTCGCTCGTGCTGGACCGGGCCAGGGCCGGGCAACTCCTCGCGGAGCTGGAACCGCGGATCGCGGACCTGCGCTCCCTCGCGACCCGGTGCCGGTCCCAGGTGACGCCACCGCCGCGCCTGGCGGTGCCGGACCTGCGTGCCCTGGGCCCGATCCCCGACGGTCCCGGGGTGCGGGAGTACCTCGACCGCCTCACCCGAGTGCGCAGCGCGGTCGAGCTGGCCGCCCAGGCCTACACCCGGCCCCTGGCCGAGCTCGACGAACTGGACGGGCGACTGACCGGGTACCGGGCGATGGCGGCGGCCCGGGGACGGGCCGGGGTGCCCGCGGTCGCCGCGGCGTACCAGGCCGCCCGGGTCGCGCTCGACACCCGCCCCTGCCACCTCGCGGAGGCCACCCGGCTCGTCGACGGCTATGCCGCCCTGGCCCGCGGCGCCGCCCCCGGACCGGCTCCGGGGGCCGGTGGCACGACACGTCCCTGGATGACGCAGACGGGTTCCTCCGTGGAAGGACGCACACCATGACCGGCCAGTCCTGCACCCAACCGGGATGTTCGGGGACGATCGTCGACGGTTACTGCGACGTCTGCGGCACCCCGCCGAGCGCGTCACCCCTGCCCGGCCCGGGTGCAACAGGGCGGGCCTCCGGGACCCAGGCGTCCGGCACCCAGGGATCCGCCGGTCGGGCCTCCGCGGCCCGCGGGACGGGGACCGCCGGCCTGGGCATGGTGGGCATCGGTGTCGCGCGCACCGGGGCCGGCTCGGCGACCACCGGCGTCGGTGCGGCGAGCGGCACCGGCGCGGGTTCCGCGTTCCCGGACGACGTCAGCGGCCGGGCCAGCGCCGTGACCCGGGCCTCCGCGGCGTCCGACCGACTGGCCTCGGCCCCGATCGGCTCGGTCCGGGCCTCCACCGGCAGCCGCACGGCACGCCGTCCGGGGACGGGCTCGACGCGCATGCGAGGGCCGCGCCTGGGCGCCGGGTTGACCACGGTGCCCTCGCTGCCGGTGGGCGACCCGCTCCACGCGGTCATGAAGGATCCCCAGGTACCGGAGGACCGGCGGTTCTGTCCCCAGTGCGGCTCCCCGGTCGGGCGTTCGCGCACGGGCCGTCCCGGCCGTCCCGAGGGTTTCTGCCCGCAGTGCCGGTGCGCGTTCTCGTTCACCCCGAAGCTGCACGCGGGCGACCTGGTCGGCGCCCAGTACGAGGTGGTCGGCTGCCTCGCCCACGGGGGGCTGGGCTGGATCTACCTGGCCCGGGACCGCAACGTCTCGGACCGGTGGGTGGTGCTCAAGGGCCTGCTGAACACCGGGGACGCCGATGCCGTGGCCGCGGCGATCGCCGAGCGACAGTTCCTCGCCCAGGTCGAGCACCCGTTGATCGTGGAGATCTACAACTTCGTCACCCACGACGGTGCCGGGTACATCGTCATGGAGTACGTGGGCGGGACGTCGCTGAAGTCGCTGCTCAAGGACCGGATCCGGGCCGCGGGCGGCCGCTACGACGCATTCCCCGTCGATCAAGCGATCGCCTACGTCGTGGAGATCCTGCCGGCCTTCCAGTACCTGCACGACCTGGGCCTGCTCTACTGCGACTTCAAGCCGGACAACATCATCCAGGTCGGGGACGCCGTGCGGCTGATCGACCTGGGCGGCGTGCGCCGGATCGACGACCAGGTCTCGGCGATCTACGGCACCGTGGGTTACCAGGCGCCCGAGGTGGCGGACGTCGGTCCCTCCGTGGCCAGCGACATCTACACGATCGGGCGCACCCTGGCCGTGCTCACCATGGAGTTCCGGGGCTACCAGAACCGGTACGCGTCGTCCTTCCCGCCGGTCGACGAGGTGCCCCTCTTCCAGACCTACGACTCCTTCTACCGGCTCCTGGTGAAGGCCTGTGCCCCGGATCCCGCCGACCGCTTCGTCTCGGCCGACGAGCTACGGGTGCAGTTGCTGGGGGTGCTGCGGGAGATCGTGGCCAGCGGCCGGGTGGGGGCTGGGGTCGACGTCGCTGCTGTGCACTCGGCGGAGTCCCCGCTGTTCGACCCGCCGGTGGTGGCGGGGGAACGCCTGGAGTGGCACCACCTGCCGGGGCTGCGGGTGGACGACGGCGACCCGATGTCCGGGTGGCTGGGCAACCTGAGCGTGACCGAGCCCAAGGCCAGGCTGGAGGCACTGGTCGGCGCTCCCCAGACCACGCCCGAGGTGCTGTTGTCGATCGCCCGGTGCGCCCTGGACGCCCACGACGTCGGGGTCAGCGACACCGCGGTGGCCGACCTGTTGCGCCAGGACCCCTGGGAGTGGCGGGCGGTGTGGGTGCAGGGGCTCGCACAGCTCGCGGCCGGCGACCCGACCGCGGCCCGGGCCTCCTTCAACGCGGTCTACGGGCAGGTGCCCGGGGAATTGGCGCCCAAGCTGGCGCTCGCCCTGGCCTGCGAGAACACCGGTGAACTCGATGTCGCCGAACGGCTCTACCAGGTGATCGCCGCGACCGATGCCACCTATGTGGCACCGGGAGCGTTCGGCATGGCCCGGATCAGGGCACAGCGCGACGACCTCGACGGCGCCGTGGCCGCCCTCGACCTGATCCCGGGGACCAGCCGAGCGTTCGTCGAGGCCCGTCAGCGCCGGGCCGGGCTGCTCGCCCGGTCGGGGCGCGGCCTGCCGGCGCTCGCCGAGGCACTGCGCAGTATCGAGACGGTGACCATCGAGCCACTGGCCCGGGCCCGGCTGACCGCCGAGGTGCTGGATGCGGCGCTCACCCGCGCGCAACAGGACGGGGCCGATCCCGCGGTGCGTATCGCGGGGCGGCCGGCCACCCTGCCCGAGCTCCGCGACGGGCTGGAACACGCCTATCGCGAACTGGCCACGCTCAGCGCGGACCGGTCCGAGCGGATCACCCTGGTCGATCAGGCGAACCGCGTGCGTCGCTGGACCGTGCGGTGAGTGTCTGCCCGGCGTGCGGCGCCGATTCGGTCGAGGGGGAGCGTTACTGCGAGGCCTGCGGTGCCGGGTTGCCGCAGACCCCGGCGAGCAGCACCGGACCGGGGCAGGCACTCGGCGCCCCGGCAGTACCCGGGGTTGGGCCGGCGCCGGACGCCGCGCCGACGTCAGGACCGGTGCCGGAAGCCGACGCCGCGCCGGATGCGCCGGTGTCGCCGGTCCCCGCCACGAGCCCGTCCGCGCCCGGTGCCGTCGCACAGGTCTCTTCTGGGTCACCGGTGTGGCAGGTGCCCGCGGGAACCGGGGGTTCGCCCGTTCCGCCGTTGCCCGGTGCGGGGCCGTCCGGGAACGCCGGGCCGTCAGGCGGCGGGGCAGGGGCGCCGGGGGAGACCGCGGTGTCCCGGTCGTTGTCGCCGCTGCTGTCGGCCACGGCACCACGTTGCGCCGACTGCGGGGGGACCGTGGCGGCGGACGGGTACTGCGAGCAGTGCGGTGCCAAGGTCCGGCTGCCTCGCGACGGGTGGGAGCACTTCCCCGTGAGCTGGGTCGCGGGGGCGACCGACCTCGGCCGAAGGCACCCGCGCAACGAGGACGCCTTCGCCGTGGCGGGACGCGAGCCCGCGGGCAGCTTCGCCGCGTTGCTCGTCTGCGACGGGGTCTCCTCAGCGGTCGACTCGGACCGGGCGAGCCTGGGTGCGGTGCTCGCCGCGCTGACCGTGTTCGAGCCCGCCGTGCTGGCACCGGCGGTGTCGGAGCCGACCGTGTCCGGGCAGGCCGTGTCCCAGCCGGTCGTGACCGAGCAGGTAGGGACGGTCGGCCCCCTGGACGACCCCCACCCGGACGAGGCCGCACTGGTCGCCGCCGGGGCCGCCGCGCAGGCCGCCGTCCTGGCCTGTACGCCGCCCGACGAGTTCGACAACCCGCCCTCATGCACCTTCGCCGCGATGGTCGTGCGCGACGGCGTGCTCACCGCCGGGTGGGTGGGGGACAGCCGGTGTGCCTGGATCCCGGATGCGGGACGGGTGCGTCTGCTCAGCAGGGACGACTCGTGGGCCGCGGAGCAGATCGCCCTCGGCGTCCCCCGGGAGCAGGCGGAGAACGGGCCCAAGGCGCACGCGATCACCCGGTGGCTGGGCGTGGACAGCCCGGACCCCGTGCCGCGCTGCACCCGGTGGCCCGCCGAGGCCCCGGGGTGGGCACTGGTCTGCTCCGACGGCCTGTGGAACTACTGTTCTGCCCCGGACGCGCTGGGAGATCTGGTACGCCGGTTCGCGGACGAGGTCGGCGGGGCACCGCAGGCCCTGGCCCGTGCGCTGGTGGACTGGGCCAACGCGCAGGGCGGGCACGACAACATCAGTGTCGCGCTGGCCCGTGTGCCGGCGCCGTCCGCAACCGCACGTCCCTGACCGCCGCGAGAGCGAGAGGAGGCCACCATGGCCGAGTTCACCGCCGAGGTGTTCCAGAACGAGTTCCTGCCGGACTCAGGCACCGACGTCCATGCCATCGTGACCCTCACCTGCTCGGGGGCCGGTGAGGCCGGCCGTGGCAGCGACGGGGACGCCGACGAGCTGGTGATCATCGACACCTCCGGGTCGATGCAGGGCGAGAAGATCGTCGCTGCCCGGCGTGCCGCCGCGGTGGCCATCGAACAGATCATCGACGGCACCTACTTCGCCGTGGTCGCCGGCACGGACGGCGCGACCCGGATCTTCCCCTCCCCGTACGCGGAGGAGGCGATGGTCCGCATGGACGGCAACAGCCGTCGCGCCGCCGTCCAGGCCGTCAACCAGCTCGTCGCCGGCGGCGGTACCGCGATGGGTACCTGGCTGCGCCTGGCCGTGCGCCTGTTCGCGGGCGTGCCGAGCGCCCGGCAGCGGCACGCGGTACTGCTCACCGACGGGCGCAACCAGAGCGAGTCCGCGTACGCGCTCGCCCAGGCCATCGAGGCCGCCCGTGGCACGTTCCAGTGCGACGCCCGGGGTGTCGGGGCGGACTGGTCCGTCGCCGAGTTGCGCCAGGTCTCCACCGCGCTGCTCGGCACGGTCGACCTGATCCCGGGACCCGACCAGATCGCCGGGGAATTCGAGCGGCTCATGCACCAGGCGATGAGCCGGGGCGTGGCGGACGCGATGTTGCGTGTCTGGACGCCGCAGGGTTCCCAGCTGCTCTTCGTGCGCCAGGTGGCGCCGGCCGTGGAGGACCTCACCCCGCGACGGGTCGCGGTCAATCCGCTCACCGGTGCGTTCCCCACCGGGGCCTGGGGGGACGAGTCGCGGGACTATCACGTGGCGGTGCGGGTCTCGGCGCGGACCGTGGGTTCGGAGCAGCTGGCCGCCCGGGTGCAGCTCGTGCTCGGGGAGACCGTCATGGCCCAGGGGCTGGTCAAGGCCCGCTGGTCCGACGACGATGCTCTGACCACCCGCATCGACCCGGCCGTGGCGCACTACACCGGGCAGGCCGAGTTGGCGGCGGCGATCCAGGACGGGCTGGCCGCCAAGGCCCTCGGCGACGAGGCGACGGCCACGGTCAAGCTCGGCCGCGCGGTTCAGCTGGCCGCCGAGACCGGCAACGACGAGGCTACCTCCCGACTGCGCAAGGTGGTGGAGGTGCAGGACGCCGAGACCGGCACGGTGCGGCTGCGCCGCAATGTGGACAAGCTCGACGAGATGGCCCTGGACACGAGTTCCACGAAGACGACGAGAGTGCGGAAGTGACCACATTCACGTGCCCCAACGGGCACAGTTCGAGCTCCGACGACTACTGCGACATCTGTGGGGAGCCGATCGGCGGGGCCTCGGCGCCGTCCGCGGGGACCGGCGCGGCGCCTTCCGGTGGGTCCGCCCCGGCCACGGCTGCCTCGATGTCGGCCGCGGGTCTGTCCGTGTCCGGGGACGGCGGGGGCAAGACCTGCCCGAACTGCGGCGGCGCGAACCTGTCGACCGCGCTCTTCTGCGAGGAGTGCGGCTACGACTTCACCACCGGGGCTCTGCCCGAGCCCCTGGACCCGCCGGACGTGGCCGCACCCGCGGTGCCCGCGACACCGGTCGCACCGGTGCCTCCGTCGGGGCTCGCGGCCCCGCCGGTCTCTGTGCCGCCCGCGCTCGTGCCCCCGACCGGCGATGTGCCGATGCCGCACGGGTTGCTGGCCACCTCACCCGCCGCGGACCTGACGTCCGGCAGCTCGGACTCCGCTCCGTCCACCCCGGACTCGGCTATGTCCTCAGCGGGCGCCGGCTCCGGGGACGGCACTCTCCTCGCGGCGAACCTTCCTGACCCGGTACCGCCCTCGACCGACCCTGGCGCGGATGCTGCCTCTGACCCCGCAGCGGCTGCCGACGGGGACGCTGCAGGGACCGCTGCTTCGGCCCCCGAGGGCTCCGACCCCGCGCCGGATCCCGCCCGCTCGTCCTCCGCGGACCCGGCGTCGGACTCAGGTTCGGTCTCGGCGCCCGGAGACCCCGGCTCCGCCGTGGGCTCCGGTCCCGTCCGGGCTGCTGCCTCCTCGTCACCGTCCGCCGCGCCCAACGGGGGTGGTCCGGTGGTCACGCTGCCCCCGCCCACTGGAGCGATCTCCCCGGTCGCGCCCGACCCGCTGGCGGCTCCCCTGCAGGGATGGGTGGTCGAGATCTGGGTCGACCCGCAGTGGTACGAATCCCAGGACGTCGCCCAGTCCTGTCCCTCCCCGGGCATGCCCACCGTGGTGCCGTTGCGGGAGCGCAGCGTGCTGATCGGGCGTCCCTCGCTGAGCCGCAACATCCGCCCGCAGGTCGACGTCTCCCCGGACACCGGGGTGTCGCGCCGGCACGCGCAGCTGACCACCGACGGGCAGCGCTGGTGGGTGGAGGACCTGCAGTCCGCCAACGGCACCTACCTGGGGACGCCGGGAGCCGAGCTCCCGCGCACGCCCCTGGCCCCCGGACAGCGGCACGAGCTCACCGAGGACTCCCGGATCTACCTGGGCGCCTGGTCGCGTCTCGTCGTGCGCCGGGCAACCGCCGAGGACGGCGTCTGACCCCAGGACGACCTCTTGCATGAGGACGACCTCTTGCATGAGGACGGCCTCTGACATGAGGACAGGGCCCACCTGCGGAGCCTCCTGAAGATCATGCCGCCGTGCAGCCGTTCGACGGTCGGACCGGTGATGCGATGAAACGCGAGGCTCCCTCGCGCATGGCGGTGGTGCTGGTCTTCGGGATCATGGTCACTGTCTTCGGGGTGGGGGTGTTGCCGCACCAGTTCGGGGCCTGGCAGGAGGATCGGGACCTGGAACAGCACGGCGTGCGCGAGGTGGGCGTCGTGATCGAGACTCTTGCGCGGTCGAGCAGCGGTGAGCCCATCGAGGTGATGGTGCGAGCCGGCAGCCCGTCCCGCGCGTACGACCTCGAGGTCGAAGCCGTCCCCGATCTCAGGCCCGGCTCCACGCTCGAGCTCCTCGCCTCCGCGGACCACCGGAGGATCGAGGCTCGCGCGGATGTCGACGCGGGCGGCGAGGCCGAGGCGACGGTCGTGTGCGCACTCCTGTTCCTTGGCATGTGCGTGTTCTTCGCCTGGAACGCGAGGCTATGGTGGCGCGGACGCTCGCCCGGGCAGGGCGACGGCGGGATCGACGACCGCACCGAGCAGTGACGCTCCCGCGGGTAGTCCGGGGGTCCTCCGGGCGGTGTGTCGTCCCTTCGAGGGATCCCGGGCTGCGGATGACTCCGGTACTTGACCTCGATCTTGACCATGGTGGACGTGTCCGGACCAGCCGGCCACCTCCAGGATCTGCTGCATCGTGAGCCAGGTCACGATGCAGAGAGCGTCCTGTGTGCAGAAGGAGTTGAGCCTGTGCGGCGTCCCCGTGAACGTCTCGACCTCGCGCTGACCGGTCGATGGACACGGGCACCACTCCACGAATTCCCGGCCCACGAAGGGGTCGGGTGCTCGGGCTGACTCGGCTCGTCCGGGGAGTGGTGCCCTGCCGAAGGCGACATGAGGGGGCAGTGGCGCGCAGGGCACGCCGTGAACAGATCAGCGACGCCCCCGGCGACGCAGGGCCAGGCGTACCAGACCCACGATCGCGGCGGCGACGACGAGTACGAACAGAAGCACGAACACAAGTACGACGACGTGCCAGTCTTCCAGTGCCCTCACCACTGCACTCACCCCGTTCTCACGCCTGCTGGTCGCCGCACAGGGTGCGCCTGGGCGCACCACTCCCGGACGTTCTCGGGCCCTCCTGCGGAAGCCGGTCCGAGCGGGCACGGTCCGAGCGGGCACGGTCCGGCGGGCACGGGCCGGCACCACGCAGGGACACCTCATGTGCGAGGGGCGGCCGGTCACGGACGATGTCACGCAATACGCCGCCACCAACAGTTTCTTGATTGTTGTCTCGAAGACGCCGCCGCCAATTTTGACACCCCAGCCCAACCAGTCGATAATCGCCGGACAGCCGCTGACCGTCACCAATTACGACACCGACATC
>CAZOWW010000012.1:14441-73400 GCA_964583765.1 uncultured Kineosporiaceae bacterium | reverse complement strand
CGGCCCCGACCCCGCGCACCGAGTCCGTGCTGCGGCCCCCGGGCGTGCCACCGGCGCTGGAGCACGATGCCCACACCACGGCCTCCAGCCCGGAGCCCGAGGCCGGGTCGTCCGCGAACTTCGGCAAGGTCGCCACCGTGATCGACAACCGGCTGAAGATCGGGAAGAGGCTCGAGCTCGACTCCACCGTGGCCTACGCCAACAACCGCTTCGGGATCACGACGACCGCCAAGGAACGGGCCCTGAAGTCGCCGTACAACACGTACCAGAACACCGGGCTGCCCGCCGGGCCGATCGACTGCCCCGGTGAGCAGGCGATCGTCGCCGTGCTCCATCCGACCCCCGGTACCTGGCTGTACTTCGTCACCGTCAACCCGCAGACCGGTCTGACCAAGTTCGCGACCACCCTCGCGGAGAAGGCCGCGATCGACAAGGAGTTCCAGGCGTGGCTGCGCACCCATCCGCACTCGTGACGGGCGACCCGCGGGCCTCCGGGCCGCGGCGCCGGGCGGCGGTGCTGGGCAACCCGGTCGCGCACTCGCTCTCACCGGTCCTGCACCGGGCCGCCTACCGGGCTCTCGGCCTGGACGACTGGCGCTACGAGACGTACGAGGTGGACGAGCAGGGGATCGGCTCGTTCCTGGCCGACCTCGGCGGGGACTGGGCCGGTCTGTCCCTGACCATGCCGCTCAAGCGGGCCGTGATGCCCCTGCTGGACGAGGTCAGCGTGCTCGCCACCGAGGTGGCCGCGGTGAACACGGTCACCTTCACCGCGGACGGGCGGCGGATCGGGACGAACACCGATGTGGCGGGGATCGTCGCCGCCCTCGCGGAGGCCGGGGTGGGCGCCGTCCGGCATGCGGCGGTGATCGGGGCGGGAGCCACGGCCGGCTCGGCCCTGGCCGCGCTGCGGGCGCTGGGCTGTGACGCCCCCCGGGTCTACGCGCGCTCGATGGTGCGTGCCCGGTCCCTGCTCGAGACGGCTCGCCGACTGGGCGTGAACCCCGAGCTGATCCCGCTGGACCGGGTGGGTTCCGCGATGGACAGCGAACTGATGATCTCGACCCTGCCCAGCGGCGCCGGGGACCAGCTCGTGCCGCTGTGCCTTCCCGGTGCGCGGACCCGCGGCGACCTGCCCGCGTTGCTGGACGTGGTCTACGCGCCGTGGCCGACGGTGCTGTCCCGGGCCTGGCAGGACAACGGCGGGCACGTCGTCGGCGGATTCGCGATGCTCCTGCACCAGGCCGCCGACCAGGTCTGGCTGATGACCGGGCGGCCGGCGCCGTTGACGGCCATGCGCGAGGCAGGCACGGCGGAGCTGGCCCGGCGCGGGCTCGGCGGAGCCTGACCCTCCGGTCCCTCGCCAGGAGCCGAGTCCCGTCAGGAGCCCGGTCCCTCTCAAGGAGTCCGGTGCTGAGGCCGACATGGTGTGCATGACGTCTACCCGGTGCGGGGTGACCCCGGGGGGCGCGCCTCGGCCCGGGTGGGCGCGACCGTGAAGCAGCTCGCCGACATCCTGCTCGACGGCGGCCTCGTCAACGAGACACAGCTCGCCGCCGCCTACGACGAGCACCGTCGGGGTGGCCGCAGCCTCGGCCGGGTGCTCGTCGAGCACGGGGCGCTCACCGAGCCCCAGCTGGTGTCCGCCCTGGCCCAGCAGATCGGCCTGCCGTTCGTGGACCTCAGCGAGTACGCGGTGGACGGGTCGGCGGTGGCGCTCGTGCCGGCCGCGGTCTGCCGGCGGCACACGGTGCTGCCGATCGGGTACGACGAGGGCCGGCTCGTCCTGGCGATGGCCGACCCCGCGAACGTCTTCGCCCTGGACGACGTCCGCTCGCTGACCGGGCTCGAGCCACGCGCGGTGGTGTCCACCCGCGAGGACCTGTTGTCCGCGATCGACCGGTACTGCCGTAACGAGGCGGAGATCGACGATCTGAGCCAGCGGCTCACCGCGGACGACAACCCGGAGGAGGAGGATCTCTCCCGCCTGCGGGAGGTCGTGGACGACGCGCCGATCGTCAAGTACGTCAACCTGCTCATCACGCAGGCGATCCAGGACCGGGCCTCGGACATCCACATCGAGCCGGGGGAGCGGGACCTGCGGGTGCGGTACCGGATCGACGGCGTCCTGCACGAGGTCATGCGCTCGCCGCGTTCCATCCAGGCCGGGGTGATCTCCCGACTGAAGATCATGTCCGACATGAACATCGCCGAACGACGGATCCCACAGGACGGCCGGCTGTCCGTGAACAACCGCGGCGCCAAGGTCGACCTCCGGGTGGCCAGCCTGCCCACGGTGTGGGGCGAGAAGGTGGTCATGCGGATCCTGGACAACTCCACGGCGACGCTGGCGTTGTCGGACCTCGGCTTCGAGGCGACGAACTACTCGCGGTACTCGCAGAGCTTCACCAAGCCCTACGGGATGATCCTGGTCACCGGGCCGACCGGGTCCGGCAAGTCCACGACCCTGTACGCGACGCTGAATCTGGTGAGCCGTCCCGAGGTGAACGTGATCACCGTCGAGGACCCGGTCGAGTACCGGCTCCCGGGCATCAACCAGGTGCAGGTGAACGCCAAGGCCGGGCTCACCTTCGGAGCCGCGTTGCGCTCGATCCTGCGTTCCGACCCGGACATCGTGCTCATCGGGGAGATCCGTGATCACGAGACGGCCCAGATCGCCGTCGAGGCGTCCCTGACCGGTCACCTCGTGCTGTCCACCCTGCACACGAACGACGCGCCCTCGGCCCTGACCCGGCTCACCGAGATGGGGATCGAGCCCTTCCTGGTCGGCTCCGCGCTGGACTGTGTCCTCGCTCAACGCCTCGCCCGTCGCTTGTGCACCAAGTGCAAGCAGCCGTACGAGCCGACGGCCGACGAGCTGCGCAGCGCCGGGTACCCCTGGACCCCCGGTGAGCCCCTGCCCACCCTGTTCCGGGCGGGCGGTTGCGCCGCGTGTGCCCGGACGGGATACAAGGGGAGGCTCGCCCTGCACGAGGTCATGGTGGTCACCGAGGAGATCGAGCGCATGGCGGTGCAGCGGCTCTCGGCCACCGAGATCAAATCGGTCGCACTGCGTGAGGGAATGCACGAACTGCGCACCGACGGGCTGTTCAAGGTCCGGGACGGCATCACCTCGCTCGAGGAGATCCTGCGCGTCGTCGCCTGATCGGCGCGCGGTCACTCGGGTCGCTGGTCCTCAAGAGGGCAGCTCGCGACGCCGACACATGGTCCGAGGGGCACTCGCCGGGTGCTCCCGCCGTCGTGCACGCGCGGGTCGTCCCGCAGGGGCGGCCGAGGCAAGGAGGACGTCGTGGCCAGCAGCGCTGGACCCCAGCAGCCGCCAGGGTCCTCCGAGGACGACGGGGCGTACCGCGCGGCCCGCTACCCCTTCGACGCTCCCGGACAGCCGGCCTCGCCGGTTCCGGTGGTCGCGGCCCAGCAGGGACGTCCCGGCACCCCGCAGGGGTATCCCCCTGCCCAGCAGGGGCATCCGGGGGCGCTCCCGCACGGCGGGCAGCCGCAGCCCGGGCGACCGGCGCAGGGCGGAGTGCCGTATCCCGGTGCGCCGGCGCCGGCGGGTGCCGGGCGGGTCTCGGGACCCGGCGCGCCCGGAATGCCGATGACCGCACCGATGACCGGGCCGATCACCGCACCGGGCGGTCTGCCGCGGGTGCCCGCCCAACCTGGCGGCTCCGGGGTGGGGCTCGGCGCGGCCGGCGCCTCGGCCGAGGCCTACCAGCGCAGCACCACCGAGGAAGGCCTGCTGGCCGGCGACCTGGACATCGCTCTGGCCCTGACCCACATGTTCGAGTCCGGCGGCTCCGACCTCCACCTGACCGTGGGCGTGCCTCCCAACATCCGGTTGCACGGCGAACTGCGCCCCCTCGAGGGATTCCCGCAGCTGACCCGGCCCGTACTGCAGCGGGTCCTCTACTCGATCCTCACGCAGAAGCAGCGGGAGAAGTTCGAGGAGGACCTGGAACTCGACTTCGCCTACGCCCTGCCCGGCAAGGCCCGCTTCCGCGTCAACCTGTACCGCCAGCGCGAGTCCGTGGGGGCGGCCTTCCGGCTCATCCCCTACGAGATCAAGTCCCTGGAGGAGCTGGGCATCCCGCCCACGGTCAGCAACTTCGCCGGCCTTCCTCGCGGCATGGTGCTGGTCACCGGCCCCACCGGATCCGGGAAGTCGACGACCCTCGCCGGGCTGATCGACCTGGCCAACCGCACGCGCAAGGACCACATCGTGACGGTCGAGGACCCGATCGAGTTCCTTCACGTGCACAAGTCCTGCCTGATCAACCAGCGCGAGGTGGGTGAGGACACGCACTCCTTCGCCGCGGCGCTCAAACACGTGCTGCGTCAGGACCCCGACATCATCCTGGTCGGCGAGATGCGGGACCTGGAGACGATCTCGGTCGCGCTCACCGCGGCCGAGACCGGTCACCTGGTCTTCGCCACCCTCCACACCCAGGACGCGGCGCAGACGATCGACCGCGTGATCGACGTCTTCCCCGCGCACCAGCAGCAGCAGGTGCGGGTGCAGTTGGCCGGTGCCATCCAGGGCGTGGTCTGCCAGACCCTGTGCCGGACCTCGGACGGCCGCGGTCGGGTGGCGGCCACGGAGGTCATGATGGCCACCCCCGCCATCCGCAACCTGATCCGTGAGGGCAAGACGCACCAGATCTACTCGGCGATGCAGGCCGGGGCCCAGCACGGCATGCACACGCTCGACCAGCACCTGGCCGAACTGGTCCGCATCGGGCGGATCACGCACGAGCAGGGTCTGGAGAAGTGTCACCACGTCGAGGACTACAACCGCCTGACCGGCCGGCCCTGAGGAGCGCGCGCATGGCCACCGCCACCAAGACCTTCGAGTACTCCGTCCGTGACCGGCAGGGCAAGCTGGTCAACGGCAAACTCGACGCACCCAACCAGGCCGCCCTGGTGCAGAAGCTCCGCGGTATGGGCTATGCACCGGTGAGCGTCCGGGAGTCCAGCAGCAAGGGTTTCCAGATGGAAATCACGATGCCGGGCAGTGGGCGGGTCAAGCTCAAGGACCTGGCCGTGATGAGCCGCCAGTTCTCGACAATGATCAACAGTGGTCTCTCGCTCCTGCGGGCACTGTCGATCCTGACCGACCAGACCGAGAACAAGAAGCTCGCCAAGGTCCTCACCTCGGTGCGGGACGACGTCGAGGCCGGCCAGGCCCTGTCGTCCGCCATGGCCAAGCACAGCCAGGTCTTCCCACCGATCATGATCAATATGACCCGGGCGGGGGAGACCGGCGGTTTCCTCGACCAGGTGCTGCTGCAGATCGCGGACAACTTCGAGGCCGAGGTCCGGTTGCGGTCCAAGGTGAAGAGTGCGATGACCTACCCCGTCGTGGTGTTCGTCATCGCCATTCTCGCGGTCGTCGGAATGCTGCTCTTCATCGTCCCGATCTTCGCGAAGATGTTCAAGAGTATGGGGGCGAAGCTGCCTGCCCCGACCCAGTTCCTGGTCACGATGTCCGGGATCATGAAGGTGGCGGCACCACTACTGGTGGTCTTCATCATCGCATTCGTCATCATCTGGGGGAAGGTCAAGAACAAGCCGGAGGTGCGGGACGTCGTCGACCCGCTCAAGCTCAAGGCGCCCATCTTCGGGGAGATGTTCCGGAAGATCGCCATCTCCCGGCTCACGCGGAATCTGGGCACCATGCTCCATGCCGGCGTGCCGATCCTGCAGGCCCTGGACATCGTGGCGGACACGAGCGGCAATGCGGTGGTCGGCAAGGCCGTGCACGCGGTCAAGGACAGCGTGCGCCGGGGTGAGTCGCTCGCCCGGCCGCTGGAGGATCACCCGGTGTTCCCTTCGATGGTCGTCCAGATGATGGCGGTCGGGGAGGACACCGGTGCCCTCGACCAGATGCTCAGCAAGATCAGTGACTTCTACGACCAGGAGGTCGAGTCGACCACCGAGAGTCTGACCGCGCTGATCGAACCCTTGATGATCACTTTCCTGGGCAGTGTCGTGGGCGGCATGATCGTCGCGCTCTACATGCCCATCTTCAAGATCTTCGACCTCATCAAGTGACGACCTCATCAGGTAATGACCTCATCAGGTAAGGAGCCCATGATGCACGGTGGTGCGGGCGGGGTGACCGGACGGTCGGTGGACGGGGCCGTATCGTCGTCGGCCGACTCGGGGTTCACGCTGGTCGAACTACTGGTCGTCATGATCATCATCGGTATCCTGGCCGCGATCGCCGTCCCGGTGTACCTCAATCAGCGGGCCCGCGGAGTGGACACGGCAATGCGCTCCGACCTGCGCAACGTGGCTCAGGCGATGGAGTCGGAGTTCATCTCCTCCCAGATCTACTCCTCGCCGACCCAGGCCGGCGGGGCGGGCACGCCCGTGACCATCGCCGGGGAGACGGTGGCCATCTCCACGGGCAACGCTATCGCCGCGGAGCCCCTGAACTCCGCCGGGGCGCAGGTGGGCAGCTGGACCGCCGCGGCGGGGTACTGCCTGAGCGCCTCGAACGCCGCGGGCAGCACGACCGCGATCTACAACAGCCTCTCTGGCGGCATCAAGATGGGCGCGTCCTGTCCCTGACGTCCTGATGGTGCGATGCCCACGCGTCCCTCGACCGGGCTGAGGGGGACGGTGGGGGCTCCTGCGCACCGTCGGGTGGGTTCGGTCGGGCGTCGGGGGGATGGGTTGCTCCGTTCGGGCTGGTCCGTTCGAGGGCGTTCCGGGCACCAGGTCGCGTGGGGGTCACCCGGATGTCGGAGGCGATTGCTCCCGACGGTGGAAACGCTTCCCGGACGGCCTACCGCAGGTCAAGCCCGTTGTCGGGGGGGCCGATATTCATCGTGTCCGTCGGGTGAGGGGAGTGCCTCCGCCTTCCGTCCCCGGCTTTATATCAGCGAAAGGGAGCGTCATGCTCGCTCGGATCCGAAAGTCCACGGAAGAGAGCGACGAGGGCTTCACGCTCGTCGAACTGCTGGTCGTCATGATCATCATCGGTATCCTCGCCGCCATCGCGATCCCGGTCTTCCTCAACCAGAGGTCGAAGGCTGTGGAGTCCTCGATGAAGTCGGACCTCCGCACCGTCGCCAACGAGATGGAGACCGCCTACACGGACAGCCAGACCTATCCGGCGGTCACCGCGAACATCGCAACCTCCACGGCCCTGGTCGTCGGTACCGACACACTCACGTTGTCCAAGGGCAACCTCTTCACGGTGACGATCAACACGGCCGGTACCGCCTACTGCATCCATGCCACGAACACCGGGACGACCGCCTCCTGGTCGTACCAGAGCAATGCGGGCGGTATGCAGGCCAAGAACTACGCCTGCCCAGCGGCCGGGGCGTTCTGACAGATGTTCGGGTGGGGGTCGCCGTCGCGTGCGGCGGCTCCCACCTGCCCGGCCCGGGTAGGCGCCCGGTCCGGGGCTGACCGGGTCGAGGCAGGTCGAGGAGGTGAGTTCGTGCGCCGGTGGTGGCGGACGCGGTGGTATTCCCTCCGTGCGGGGCACGGCTCGGATGCCGGATTCAGTCTGGTCGAGGTCGTGGTCTCCCTCATGCTCATCGCGTTGTCCATGACGGCCGCGTTGAGCCTGTTCATTCGCACCATGAAGGCCACGGACGTCCAGGACCAGCGGGGGCAGGCGGTCGAACTGGGCAACGACCAACTGGAGTACCTGCGGGCGCTGGCCCCGGGGAACCTGGTCGCGGGCCGGACTCAGGCGGTGGTGGACGCGCTGTGGGCCAGCCCGGGCGGCGTGAACACCTCCCAGGACGTCGAGTACTGGGATTCGACGGCCACGGGGTCCTCGACCCCCACGGTGCCAACGGTCAAGACCACGGTCGTGGACAACGTGACGTTCACGATCCGCAGCTTCGTCGACAAGTGCTACCAGGCGGCGACGGGTACCTGCGGCACGAGCAACACGGGGACGCGCCCGACCGTGATGTACCGGCTGATCGTGAGCGTGGCCTGGACGGCCGGGAACACGAGCGGCTGCTCGGGCGGCACCTGCACCTACATCACCAGCACGCTGCGGGATCCCTCGATCGACCCGTCCTTCACTGTGAGCTGAGGTCGCGATGCTGCGGATCCTGACCACCTATGCCCGTCGTGCACGACTCCGGACGTCCTCCGGTGCCACGGGGACGGGGCGGCCGGCGGCCGGTCGTGAGGGCGGGTTCACGCTCGTCGAGTACATCGTCGCGATGGGGATCTTCTCGATCGTGATCGGCGTCATCGTCGGCGGGGTCAACGTGATGACGAACGACCTGCGCAAGGCGACGAGCCTGTCGGACGCGACGAGTGTCGGGCGGCTGGCCCTGACCCGCCTCGACAAGCAGGTGCGCTACGCGAACGCGATCAACCGCCCGGTCAAGGTGGGCAGTGACTGGTACGTCGAGTTCAGCAGCACCAACTCCACCGGTGTGAAGACCTGCTACCAGTGGCGTCTGGTCGCCAGCACGGACACCCTGCAGCAGCGGACCTGGGCCGACACCGGATCGGCGCCCTCGAGTGCACCGACCTGGCAGACCGTGGCCAAAACCGTCGTGAACGACCCGACCACCCAGCAGCCCTTCACCTTCCTGCCCTCCACGACCTACCCGTTGCAGGGGCTCAGCCTGTACCTCGTCGTCTCCACCGGGAAGATCTCGCCGGGCACGGTGTCCACCCGCACATCGATCTTCGCCCGGAACACCTACACGGGAACCGCGACCAACGACGACGCCAACAGCGACGGGGCGTCGGACAACCCTGTCTGTCAGAATGGGGTGGGGCGTCCATGAGACACCTGCTGCATGTGCTGCGAGCCCGGGTGGACGATCGGGACGAGGGCGCGGCCATGGCGCTGAGCCTCTTCCTGATCTTCATCATCATGACCCTGAGCGTGGCCATCGCCGGCGCGCTGCTCGTGCAGGTGCACCCCACCCAGTACGCACAGAAGGAGACCAGGGCCGAGGGCGCGGCGGAGGCGGGATTCGACGTCGCCCTCAACCGGTTCCGGGCTGCCAACAACGGCGCGGGCACCGGAGTGAACGCCTACCTCCCGTGCACCTCCGCCAGCGGCACCGTGCTGTCGGGTTCCCTGGGCAGCCAGCCCGGCTCGATGACCTACGCGGTGACGATCCGGTACTACACGACCGATCCCACCGGCCAGTCGGACTCCTGGTTGAGCAGCAACGCCGTGGCCTGCTCGGGCTCGGCACCGGCCACGGCCCCCTCCTTCGCGTTGCTGGAGTCGACCGGGGACGGCGCCGCCGTCCCGGGGAGCAACGCGAGCTCCGGTTCCCGGGTGATCCGGACCACCTACGCGTTCCACACGAACAACGTGAACATCCTCGGTGGCCTGGTCTACCTCTACAACTCCGCGAGTGGGTGGTGCCTGACCACGGCCTCCCAGGTCATCGGTGCCAACGTGCAGGTGGCTCCGTGCTCGGCCACGGACATCAAGCAGCAGTGGTCGTACACGACCAACCTGCTGCTGGAGACCCAGAACGCTGCCGGCACCCTGTTCTGCATCAAGGGCAATCCCAACGGTTCGATCGCCGTCCTTGCGGCCTGCAGTACCACGGATGCCCAGCAGCTGTGGAGCTTCAATGACGTGGGTCGGTTCGAGGGCGCCGCGGCGGTGAACGGCAACACCAACGGCTGGTGCCTGACCGTGAACTCGGCCAGCGCCAGTGCGTTCCCCACGGTCACCACCAACGTGGTCGTGAAGAACGAGTGCTCGGGTTCCTATGACGACCAGCACACCTTCTCGCCGACCGCGGCGGTCGGCGCGGGCAAGGCCGGTGACGCCACGCAGCAGTTGGTGAACTACAAGTACTTCGGACGGTGCCTGGACATCACCGGCGCCAACCCCTCGGCCACCTGGCTCATCGGGTACCCCTGCAAGCAGAAGCCGAGCGCCTCGTACCTGCTGTGGAACCAGAAGTTCTACTGGGACACCACGACCAGCCAGCTCTGCACCGACAACGACAACGGTGCGGTGCCCAGCACCGGCTGCGGGGGGGCCGCGCCGAGCGGCGACACCCTCTACTGCCTCTACGCCGGCTCGAACTCGACCCCGCCGACCGCGGGTGCCCGCGTGCTCCTGAAGCAGTGCAGCACCTCGGACAACTCCCAGAAGTGGGTGCGCAACAACTACGACACGGGCTCCTACAGCACCTCCTGGATCATCAAGACGAAGTCCAACGGTCTCTGTTTCGAGCTCAACCCGACCGGGGCCAGTGAGGCGAGCACCTACGACCAGCAGTGGGGCACGATCCTCGTCAACACCTGTGACGGTTCGACCAAGCAGAAGTGGAACGCCCCCGCGGGGGCCGAGAACGCGGCCCTGAAGAACACCTACGAGAAGCCGTGACCAGACGGTAGCTACCGGTAACCTGCCGGGGTGACGATCCTGACGGCGGTGCTGCTCGGCCTGGTCGGGCTGCTCCTCGGCTCGTTCCTCAACGTGGTGGTGGCCCGGGTGCCGGCGGGGGAATCCGTCGTGCGCCCGGGCAGCCACTGCCCCCGCTGCGGGCACCCGGTGCGGCCCCGGGACAACGTGCCGGTGCTGTCCTGGCTCCTGCTGCGGGCCCGCTGCCGGGACTGCCGGGAACCGATCAGTGCCCGCTACCCGCTCGTGGAGGCGGGCACGGCCCTGGCCTTCGCCGGCCTGGCGCTGTGGGCCGGACCGTCCTGGCGTCTGCCGGCACTGTGCTGGCTGGCCGCCGTCTCGATCGCGCTCGCGCTGATCGACCTGGACGTGAAGCGTCTGCCGGACGTGATCGTCCTGCCCGGCTACCCCGTGCTCGCGGTCCTGCTCACCCTTGCCGCGCTCGCCGAGCACCACCCCTCGCGGCTGCTCGGCGCGGCCGTGGGCGGCGTGGGCATGTTCCTCCTCTACGCGGTGCCCTACCTGGTGAACCCGCGCGGCATGGGCCGGGGTGACGTCAAGCTGTCCGGGGTGCTGGGCATGGCGCTGGGCTGGTTCGGCTGGGGCCAACTGGCGGTCGGTGCCTTCCTCGGGTTCCTGATCGGCGGTCTGGTCGGCGTGGTGCTGATCCTCGCCGGACGCGCCCGGCGCAAGACCAAGGTGCCCTTCGGGCCGTCGATGCTCGCCGGGGCCTGGCTCGCCCTGCTCGTCGGGGCGCCGCTGGCGCACGTCTACCTGTCCCTCTCCGGGCAGGCCTGAGCTCTCCCTCCGGCCCGTCACCCGATCGCCGTCTGGCCCGCCACCCTGGGTCGACGTCCTGGTCCGACCAGGGTGCTCCGATCGGGCGACGGCATACCCCGGACGGCCTCCGACCGGGGGAGATGCGCTCAAGCGCTCCGGCGCCCCATCCGATGACGCACACGGATTACCTCCCGTGCAGGGTCGTCGGCGAAGGCCGATGCGGCCCCGCTTCGATGGGTGCAGCAGAGGAGACACGCATGGCGGGGCGCACGGCCATCGGCCTGGACATCGGGACGTCCGTCGTCCGAGCAGCCGAGCTGTCCTACGGGCGAGGGGGGATCACTCTCGAACGATTCGGGCAAGTGGTCCTGCCCGAGGGAGCCGTGCGGGACGGCGAGGTGGTCGACCAGGCTCCCGTGGTCAGCTCGCTGCGCCAGCTCTGGTCGGCTGCCGGCTTCTCGCACAAGCGGGTGGTCATGGGAGTGGCGAACCAACGGGTGATCGTGCGGCAGATCGAGCTGCCGTGGATGCCGCCGTCCGAGCTCAAGGCGAGCCTGCCCCTGCAGGTGCAGGACTTCCTGCCGATCCCGATCGAGCAGGCGGTCCTCGACTTCTTCCCCCTGGAGCAGACGCGCGACCCCAACGGGACACTCGGTCTCAACGGCCTGCTCGTCGCGGCCGCGCGCGAGACGGTCCTGGCCAATGTGCGGTGCGCCGAGAAAGCCGGCCTGCGCTGCGTGTCGGTGGACCTCACCTCCTTCGCGGTGCTGCGGGCGATGGGCCGCCAGACCGGGGTGGAGATCGAGGCCGAGGCCCTCATCGACATCGGCGCCCGGGTGACCAACGTGGTGGTGCACCGTTCGGGCTCCCCGCGCTTCGTACGCATCCTGCTCATGGGAGGCCAGGACATCACCGATGCGGTGGCCGAGCGCCTGGGGGTCACCGCTCACCAGGCCGAGGGGCTCAAGCAGCAGTTGACCCTCGGCTATGCCACCGAGGATCTCGCGGCAGTGCAGCGGGCCGTGGCCGCCACCATGCAGGAGTTCGTGGACGAGATCCGCGGATCGCTGGACTACTACGCGACGGCGAATCCCAGCGCACCCATCGAACGCATCCTGGTCTCCGGCGGCGGGTCGCGCCTCGACGGTCTGCTCGACCGGCTCTCCTCGGCCACCCGGCTGCCGGCGGTGGCCGGTGACCCGCTGGCTTCGGTACGGCTGGGCAAGACCGGACTGGACGAGCGCCAGATCGACTTCGTCAAGCCGCTGGCCGCGGTGCCGGTGGGTCTCGCGCTGGGAGCCTTCTGATGAGTACGCAGACGACGAACCAGGTGCCGGCGCCCCGACAGGCTCCGGAGGTCGACACCTCCCTGGGGCAGGTGGAGTGGGCGAGCGTCCCTCTGGTCAACCTGTTGCCAGCGGAGATCACCGAGGGCAGGCGCCTGCGCCGCCTGCAGTGGGTACTGGCCACGGGGGTCCTCGGCGCCGTGGCTCTGGCCTGCGCCGGGACCTACTGGGCCCAGACCGGGGTGGACAGCGCCAACTCCGAACTGGTCGACGTGAAGTCACGGACCGCGTCGCTCCAGGCAGAGGCGAACCGCTACGCGCAGGCCCCCATGGTGCTCGCCCAGGTGGAGTCCGCCGAGCAGATCCGGGAACAGGCCATGGCGACCGATGTCGCCTGGTACAGCTACCTCAACGACATCGCCGTGGCCACCCCGCGCGAGGTCTGGATGAGCAGCCTCAAGCTCAGCGTCTCCTCCGCGAACGCGGGGGTTCCGGCCGGTTCGGGCTCAACGAACCCGCTCGCCGTCCCCGGGGTGGGCACGGTCACCGTGGCGGCCAATGCGGACAGTTTCCCAGCGGTCGCCAAGTGGCTGGAGACCCTGAACACCGTCAAGGGCTTCGACGGGGCCACGTTCAGCGGGGCCGTGCGCGACAGCTCCGGCGGATCCACGGTCTCCTTCAGTGGGAGCGTGACCATCACCGCGGACGCGTTGTCCCACCGGTTCGACCGGAAGGCAAACTGAGATGCTCCGAAACCCGACCGTGCGCTGGGTGGTCGTGACGGTGGTGCTCTGCGCCCTGTTGCTGGCCTCCGCCTGGTTCCTGCTGATCTCCCCGCGGCGCGACGACGCGGCCGGTCTGCGCCAGCAGAAGACCGAGGTCCTGGCGGGCAACCAGGACATGCTCGTGAAGATCGAGCAGCTCCGTGCCCAGTCCGCCAAGCTGCCCGAGCGCCTGGGCGACCTGGCTGGCCTGGAGGATCAGCTGCCACCGTCCTCACGGATGCCCGCGTTGATCCGGGCCCTGGACCTCATGGCGACGACCTCGGGTGTCACCCTCACCGGCGTCACCCCGGGGGCGGCCCAGGTCGGCCTGCCCTCCAGCGTCGGCGCGACCTCGCCGACCGGTTCCCCGACCACCACCACGTCCGCGGCCTCCGGGCTGGGCCGGCTCGTGGCGGGTCCGGTGACGAGCACGACGGCCTCGGTCGCCATCCCGGGCAGCACCCTGGTCTCGATCCCCGTGGTGGTGACCGTGACCGGTGGCTACTTCCAGGTCGCGATGTTCGTGAAGAAGATGCAGATGTCCATGCACCGGGCGTTCCTGATCTCCTCGATCGAGGAGGGCGTGTCCAAGAGTGCCGGCGGCTCGGGAGCCTCGTCGACCGACACCGGGACCACGACTACCACGACGACGACCACCACGGACACCGCGACCGCCACCACGACGGGGTCGGACGACGCGGGGGAAGGGCTGATCGACGCCACGATCACCGGCGTCGTCTTCGTCCTGCCGCCGGCTGTGGTCCCCACGGTCACGACGACCGAGCCCAGCTACGACGCGGGCATCGGCTCGGCCACGACGACCACGACCCCGGCCACGACCACCACCGGAGGGACCCCGTGAGCATGACCCCGTCGTCGTTCGGTTCCGGCTTCGGGGGACCGGAAGGTCCCGCCCCCCAGGGCTTCGAGACCGCCTCGGGCTCCTCCCGCCGGTTGCTGCTGATCGGGGGCACCGCGGTCGGTGCGATCGCGCTCGGGGCGATCGCCTACTTCACCCTGTTCCAGGGATCGGGCAGTTCGGACGCCGGCCAGCCGGTGGTCACCACGGCGGCGCACCATCCGGGACCCAGGACCAGCCCGGTCACGACCGCGGCGCCCTCCTCCCTGCCCACGGTCGCGGTGACCGACCCGGCGGTGAACGCGCACAACCCGTTCGCCGGTCCGACCTCGGCGACGACCGCGGGCTCGGCGACGACGACCGGCGGCGGCTCGGGCGCCACCACGGCCGCCGGCGGCTCGGGTGCCACCAGCACCACCGCCGCGGCGATCTCCACCACCGATTCCGGGTGGACCACGACGACCGGGAGCACCGGCGGCCACGTGGTCTACGTGACGGTGACCGTGGGTGGTGCCACGAGGACCGTGCACAGCGACACCGTGTACCTCACCCTCTACAAGTGGGTGAGCGGCACCAGCGCCGACTTCATCGTCAACGGCACGCACTTCGACGGGGTCGGGGTGGGCCAGGTGTTCGGTCTGCCCTCCTACTTCCGTTTCGACGCGCTGCAGACGACCAGTTCGGAGAACTGTGCCCAGGTCTCCTACGGGAGCGAGTCGCACACTCTCTGCCCCGGTGACCAGGTCCGCGTGCGCTGAGGCGTGGCCGGGCCCACGGCGGCCGGACGGGAGACAGGGGCACCATGACCGGACCGTGGACTCGTCGGGCCCCACGGGAGAGCGCCCTCGGGGGTGAGCCGGGTGCGCGGACGTGGGCGCGTGCGAGGATGCGGCCATGCTTCGCTGGCTGACGGCAGGAGAATCGCACGGACCCGCGCTCGTCGGAGTCCTCGAGGGGCTGCCCGCAGGAGTGCGGGTCACCACGGAGGACGTCCGAACCGCCCTCGCCCGGCGCCGCCTGGGCTACGGGCGGGGTGCCCGGATGAAGTTCGAGGAGGACGACGTCTCCTTCCTGGGCGGCGTCCGCCAGGGGCTCACCCAGGGTGGTCCGATCGCCCTGCAGGTGGCGAACTCCGAGTGGCCCAAGTGGCGCACTGTCATGTCCGCCGACCCGGTGGACCCCCAGGTGCTCCGGGCGCAGGCCCGCAACGCCGCCCTGACCCGGCCGCGCCCGGGACATGCGGACCTGGTGGGCATGCAGAAGTACGGCTTCGACGACGCGCGGCCGGTGCTCGAGCGCGCCTCGGCCCGGGAGACCGCCACCCGGGTGGCCCTGGGGGTGCTCGCGGCGGCCCTGCTCGAGCAGGGGCTCGGCGTCCGGCTGGTCAGCCACACGGTCGCGATCGGGCCGGTCTCGGTCCCCGAGGACGCGCCGTTGCCCGGTCCGGACGACGTCGCGGCCCTGGACGCGGACCAGGTCCGGTGCTTCCACGCGGCCACCAGCCAGGCCATGGTCGACGAGATCGACGACTGCCGTCGGGACGGGGACACCGTGGGCGGGGTGGTCGAGGTGATCGCGGTCGGCCTGCCCCCGGGGTTGGGCAGCCACGTGCACGGGGACCGGCGCCTGGACGCGCGGCTCGCGGGGGCCCTCATGGGCATTCAGGCGATCAAGGGCGTCGAGGTCGGGGACGGATTCGCGAGCGCCCGTCGACGCGGTTCGCTCGCCCACGACGAGATCGTGCGGAGTGAGGACGGCCTGTTGCGCCGTCGGACCGGCCGCGCCGGGGGTACCGAGGGCGGCATCAGTACCGGGGAGCTCCTGCGGGTGCGTGCCGCGATGAAGCCGATCTCCACCGTGCCGCGGGCCCTGGCCACGGTGGACGTGAGCACGGGCGAGGCGGCGGTCGCGATCAACCAGCGTTCCGACGTGTGTGCGGTGCCGGCGGCGGGTGTGGTGGCCGAGGCCATGGTCGCCCTGGTCCTGGCCGATGCCGTGCTGGAGAAGTTCGGCGGGGACAGCGTGCCCGAGGTGACCCGCAACGTGCGGGCGTACCTCGAGGCCATCCCCGATCTCCTCCGGAGCGGGCGGTGACCTCGCGCAGGCCCCGGGTGGTGCTGGTCGGGCCGCCGGGTGCCGGCAAGAGCACCGTCGCCGAGGCGCTGGGGCAGGTGCTGGGCCTCACCGTGCGGGACACCGACCGGGACGTGGAGGCCGCGGACGGACGCACGATCACCGACATCTTCCTGGAGTCCGGCGAGGGCGCCTTCCGGGAGTTGGAGACGCAGGCCGTGGCGCGCGCCCTGCGTGAGCACGACGGGGTGCTGGCCCTGGGCGGCGGGGCCGTGCTGGACCCGCGCAACCAGGAGGTCCTGCGCGGCCACACCGTGGTCTTCCTGGACGTGGGCCTGTCGGACGCCGCCCGCCGGATCGGCCTGAACCGGGACCGTCCACTGCTCCTGGGTAATCCCCGCGCGCGCTGGCAGCAGCTCATGGAACTGCGCCGCCCGATCTACCAGCAGGTCGCCACGGGTACCGTGGCCACGAACGGGCGCACGCCGCAGGAGGTCACCGAGGCCGTGGTGGCGCTCCTGGCCACCGTCGACGGGCCGGACGTCCTGGGCCCGCGGACCAGCACCTCTGTCGCCGACCCGGCCGAGGACGCCGCCGGCGCTCAGCAGAACCGAGAGGACGATCCTGCGTGAACGTGGCCCATCTCGACCGTACGAGCCGGATCCGGGTGGGGGCCGGCGCCCCGGGCGACCCCGCGGGCGGGAACGACTACGACGTCGTGATCGGCCACGGACTGCTCGGGGAGCTGCCCGGCCTGCTCGGTGATCAGGTGCGGCGGGTCTTCGTGCTCCACTCGCGCAATCTGCGGGCGACGGGGGACCGGGTGCGGGAGGTGCTGTCCGGCGCCGGCTACCACACCGTGCCGGCCGAGGTGCCCGATGCCGAGGCGGCGAAGACGGCCTCGGTCCTGCAGTCCTGTTGGGAGCTGCTGGGGCGGGCCGGGTTCACGCGCTCGGACGCCGTGGTCGGGGTGGGCGGCGGCACGGTGACCGATCTGGCCGGTTTCGTCGCGGCGACCTGGCTGCGCGGGGTGCGGGTGGTGCTCGTGCCGACGACCCTGCTCGCGATGGTGGACGCCGCGGTGGGCGGCAAGACCGGCATCAACACCGCGGAGGGCAAGAACCTGGTCGGGGCGTTCCACCCACCGGCGGGGGTGCTGTGTGACCTCGGCGCCCTGGCGACCCTGCCGCATCACGAGCTGGTCGCGGGCCTGGCCGAGGTGGTCAAGTGCGGACTGATCGACGACGCGCGGATCCTGTCCCTGGTCGAGGAGGAGCCGTCCGCGGCCACCACCTGGGACTCGGGTGTGGTGCGGGAGCTCGTCGAGCGCAGCGTGGCGGTCAAGGCGAAGGTGGTCAGCGCCGATCTGCGCGAGGCCCGGCTGCGGGAGGTGCTCAACTACGGACACACCTTCGCGCACGCGATCGAGCAGGTCGAGCGGTACACCTGGCGGCACGGCGAGGCCGTGGGCGTGGGCATGGTCTACGCGGCCGAGCTGGCCGCGCGGACCGGGCACCTGCAGCCCGCGGACGTCGCCCGGCACCGTGCGCTGCTGTCCGGGCTCGGCCTGCCCGTGGGCTACCGGGACGACCGCTGGACGGTCCTGCTGGAGGCCATGCGCCGGGACAAGAAGACCCGGGGTGATCTGCTGCGGTTCGTGATCCTGGACGGGATCGGCCACCCGATCCGCCTGGAGGGACCGTCCGAGGAGGTCCTCGAGGACTGCTACCGGGCGCTCTGCCCGGACTGACGCAAGCCGGGGCCGCCCGGTGCCGATGACCGGTACGTGAGGTGGCTGTGGTCCCGCGACCTGCGGGCCGACGGTGTCGTGCGTGCCCTGGACGGCGTCCTGCGGGCCCGCTTCCTGGTGCTGGGCGCGGTGCTCGCCGGCTGGTTCGGGTACCTCTATTCCCCGCAGGTCCAGGTGGGGGATTGGTGGGTCTTCGAGTGCGGCGCCCGGGTGCTCACCGGGACCGCCGGTCCCCGAGTGGCGGTCCCGGGCGGTCCGCTGCACCTGTACGAGCAGATGCCCCGCCTGCAGGTGGGTCCGCCGGCGATGGTGGCCGCGATGCCCGAGGCGCTCCTGCCGCCCGCGGCCGGGCGCCTGCTCGCCGCGGGGGCGATGGTGCTCGTGCTGCTGGTCTGCCTGCGGCTCATCGAACGCCTCGCGATCGCCGCGGGGGCCGACCGTCGTCGTACGGCGGCGACCACGCTGATCGGCGGCCTGCTCGCCGGCCACAGTTGGTCGGTGCTGGCGGTCTCCTTCCTGCACCTGGACGACGTCCTCGTGCTGGGCCTGTTGGTCGGGGCGCTTCTGGGCCTGCGCCATGCACGCACCGTGTGGCCGGCGGTCGCGCTGGGCACGGCGGCGGCGGCCAAGCCCTGGGCGGTGGCCTTCGTCTGCCTGCTGCTTGCGGTGCCACGGGAGCGTCGGATGCGGGCGGTCGTGGTGTTCGGCACGGCCGCGGCCGCGTGGTGGGCGCCCTTCGTCCTGGCGGCGCCGGACACGGTGGGGCAGCTGGGCTCCCTGGACGTCCTGGTGAACCCGACGACCCTGGTCGGGGCGTTCCTGGGTGGGATCCCGCCCGCGGCCCGGGTGGTCCAGCTCGTCCTGACCGTCGTGGTGGGCGGGGTGCTGGTGCGACGGGGGTACTGGACCGTGGCGCCGGTGGCCGTGGTCGCCGTCCGGTTGCTCACCGACTGGCAGTGGTGGCCCTACTACGGTGCCTCGTTGGTGCTCTGTGCTCTGCTCGTGGACCAGCTGGTGCCGGTGGCCCGGGGGGGAGGCCCGAGGTGGCGCTCCTGGCCGTGGGCCACCACCACGGCGGTCGTCGCGGCCTGGGCGCCCACCTGGGTACTGGACGCGGGCGGGCCGTGGACCCTGGTGGCGGTGTTGCGCGGGACCCTGCTCTGCCTGGCCGTGGCGGTCGCGGTGCGGGTCGCGACCGCCACGGCGGGTAGACCGTTGCCCCTGGTCCCGGCCCTCGAGGAGGGGTGACTCCTCGGGCGAATGGCCACTGTGGCGAGGACCAAGTACCGCAACGTGCCTACTTGAGAGCAGACTGTGGTTGGTGGGCACCGAGACGGGCGGTAGGCGGGAGCACACATCCGGTCCCGGTGCCGAGATCCAGCTTGGCGGCAGTTCGCCTTGTCAGGGATACCACCGCGATGCAACTGTGAGCGATCGGTGATGCACCGAGCGTCTCGTTGGCGGCGAGACCACGCCGAGGATGCGAGGTTTGTAACCACGATGAGCAGCGTGCAGACCTGGTCGGGTGCGCAGGCCAAGCAGTTGCGTGCGGCCCTGCGGATGACGGTACGAGGGTTCGCCGAGTATCTCGGCGTCAGCACCCGCACGGTTGCCAACTGGGAGGCCCGGGGCGAGGCCGTAGAGCCGCGTCCGGAGTTCCAGGCGGTGCTGGACACGGCCCTGGCCAAGGCGAGCGCGGAGCAGCAGGAGCGCTTCGCGGCCGCCGTCCGGTCTGCACCCGACCCGGGTGGGGAGGACACGACGGACCGCCGACAGTTGTTGATCAGTGCCTTCGCGGCCGGAGGGATGGCACTGGGGCCGGTACGGATCAGCACACCGTTCCTGAGCCGCGGGCAGCTCCACGATGTCGTGCGTTCGGTCGACGAAGCCCGCGGACACGACGAGCGGGACCTCGTGGCGCACTTCGAGCGCAGCCTTGCGGGCTGCCACGGGGACGACGGCCAGCGAGGGCCCGAGGACGCACTGCCCTCCACGCTCAGCCTCCTGGCGGCGATCGACATCACCACGCGCCAGGTCTCGGCGCGGACCCGACCGCACGTCCTCGGGGTCGCGGCCCGCTGTGCGGAGTTCGTGGGCTGGCTGTACCGCGACGCCGGAGCTCCCGAATGGGCCACCTACTGGCGGGACCGGGCGATGGAATCGGCCCAGGAGGCCGGCGACGGTCCCATGCAGGGATACATCCTGCTCAAGAAGAGCCAGCTGGCCTGGGACACCCGGGACGGTTTCCGCATGCTCACCCTGGCCCAGGCCGCGCAGAACGGCCCGTGGCAGCTTCCCCGGCGGGTCATGGCCGAGGCGGTGCAGCAGGAGGCCCGCGGGTGGGCGATGACCGGCGGCAGCAGCGAGGTGGTCGAGCGCAAGCTGGCCGTGGCGCAGGACCTGTTGTTCGACGGCGCGGAGAGCACGAACGCCGACCAGGACCTGGGCGGGAGCTACGACCTGGCGCTGCTGCGGGTGCAGGCGGCCCTGTGTCACGCGGCTCTGGGGGCCGCGGCCAAGGCGGTGGGCATCCTGCAGGACGTGTTGGCACGCCGTCCGTTCTCGCGGCGGGACCACGGCTACTTCACGTCCTTCCTGGCGTCCTCGCTCGCGGCGGCCGGAGCGGTCGACGAGGCCGCCACCGCGGGGCTGGAGGCCCACGAGATCGCCAAGCAGACCCGGTCGGTGCGCACCCTGCGCGAACTCGACCGGCTGCTCACCCAGCTGCGACCGTGGGCGGAGCGGCCCTCGGTGCGCGAGCTCCAGCTCGCCCTCGCCGGCTGACCGACGCGAGTTGCCGACCGACGCCGGGCGGTCGACGGACCTTCACCGCCAGCCGGGGCCGACGGAGCCCCGGCGGGCGGGGTCGTGCTGGGGACATGGAGCCGGGCGGACGCCCGGTCAGCCGGCAGCGAACCAGGCCACGATCTCGCCGATCACCTGGGCGTGCCAGAGCTGGGTCTGCGGGTCCCGGTACGCCGGGTCCTCGGGCACGGCGAACCCGTGCTGGGCCCCCTCGATCTCGATCAGGCGGGCGGGCCCGGCGACGACACCGACATGGTGCCGGGAACTCTCGACACTGACGAAGGTGTCCGCGGTGCCGTGCAGGAACAGGGTCGGCGCCTGCACCCGGCCGAGGACCTCCTCGGGCCGGAGGTAGAAGATCTCGTTGAGCAGTGCCCGCCCGAGCCGAAAGCTGGGGGAGTGGGCGAGGAAGCCCCGGCGGTTCAGCTCGGCGGCGGCCTCGGCGTCCAGGTGCTCCTCGTGCCAGTACGGCTTGTCGTCGATGAAGCGCTTCTTGTACTCCAGCAGCGGGTTGCACAACACCAGACGGCGTACCGACGCCGGGTGCACCGCGGCGAAGTAGGCGGCGATCCCGCCGGCGAAGCTGGTGCCGAGCAGGTTGACCGCGCCCTGCGGGGCCACAGGGAGGCTGTGCGGGGCCTCTGGGAGGCCGTGCAGGGCGTCGACGGCCCCGCGGATGTCGTTGAGCACCGAGGCGAGGGTCAGGTCCTCCTGACGGCCCTGGCTGGCCCCGTGGCCTCGCAGGTCGAAGCGGAGGCAGGGCAGGCCGGCGGCGGCGAGCTGCCGGGCGAGCGCGGTGAAGAACCCGCCCTCGTCCCGGGTGACCCCGCCGCCGTGCACGAGGATCACCGGAGCCGGGCCGGTCGGTGCCGCGGGGGACGCCAGGGTTCCCCGCAGTCTCAGGCCGTCCAGGCTCGGGAAGTCGACCTCGCGTTCGGTCCATGGCAGGGGCATGCCCTCGTCGCTCATCCAACCCTCCTGGAGGTGGCGGTGCAGCCGTGCGGTCGGCCCCCGTCATGCGTGCCGAGGCGGTATGGAAGCGCAACTGCGGCACGTGGACGCTCACGACACTAGGCGCTTGATCGGTCGCAGCCCTGTCGTGAGCACGTCCGTCCGGCGCGTCGCGGGCTCCCCACGGCGCCACCGGACGGGCCCGGGCCGCGATCTCGCCGGGGACGGGATCCGCCGGGCGCTGGGTGACGGGCGGCCGCGGCGGCCGCCTCGTCCGTCCGACTACGCTGCCAGGACATGACGCGCGTGCTGGTGCTGAACGGCCCCAACCTGTCCCGGTTGGGTACCCGTGAACCCGAGGTCTACGGTCACGAGACCCTGGCTGATCTGGGGACGGCCTGTCGTGACTGGGGCACGGCCCTGGGCCTGGGCGTCGAGGTACGCCAGACCGACGACGAGGCGGAGCTCGTGCACTGGCTGCACGAGGCGGTGGACTCCCGTGCGCAGGTGGTGCTGAACCCCGCCGCCTTCACGCACTACTCGTACGCGGTGCGCGACGCCTGTGCCCAGGTGACCGGGGCGGGGCTGACCCTGGTCGAGGTGCATCTGTCGAACCCCGCGACGCGGGAGACGTTCCGGCACACGAGCGTGGTGGCCGGAGTGTCCACGGGCACGGTCGCCGGGTTCGGGATCGCCGGGTACCGGCTGGCCCTGGAGGCCGTGGCCGAGCGTTGCCCCCGTGTGCCGATACGATGAGCAACGATCCGTCCCCTGTCCCGGCGCCCGGGTGCGCCTGACGATGCCAGCGAGGAAGACCACACCGTGGCGACGACGAACGACCTGAAAAACGGACTCGTGCTCAACCTGGACGGCCAGCTCTGGAGCGTGGTCGAGTTCCAGCATGTGAAGCCCGGCAAGGGCGGCGCGTTCGTGCGCACGAAGCTCAAGAACGTCCTGTCCGGAAAGGTCGTCGACAAGACCTTCAACGCCGGCACCAAGGTCGAGACCGCGACCGTCGACAAGCGGGACGCCCAGTACTCGTACCGCGACGGGGACGACTTCGTCTTCCTCGACAGCGAGACCTACGACCAGATCTCCATCTCCGAGCAGACCGTCGGGGACTCCGCGCATTTCCTGCTCGAGGGCCAGGACGTCATCGTGGCCATCCACGACGGCACGCCGCTGTACGTCGAGCTCCCCGCGGCCGTCGTGCTCGAGATCACGTACACCGAGCCCGGTCTGCAGGGCGACCGTTCCACCGGGGGCACCAAGCCCGCGACCCTCGAGACCGGGTACGACATCCAGGTGCCGTTGTTCCTGGAGACCGGGACGAAGGTCAAGGTCGACACTCGCAGCGGGGACTACCTCAGCCGCGTCAACGACTGACCCGAGAAGAGGCCGATCCCGTGGGCGCCCGCAGCAAGGCGCGCAAGCGTGCCCTCGATGTGCTCTTCGAGGCCGATCAGAGGGGCCTGGATCCGGTCGCCGTCCTCGGTGACCGGATCGCCGCGGCGAGCCCGCCCGTGCCCGAGTACGCCGTGACGATCGTGCACGGGGTCGCCGCGGCCCGCGAACGCATCGACGAGATCCTGTCCACCTACGCCCAGGGCTGGTCGGTGGAGCGCATGCCCGCCGTCGACCGGGCTCTGCTGCGCCTGGCGACCTGGGAGTTGCTCTGCAACGACGCGGTGCCGGACGCGGTCGTGATCGACGAGGCCGTGGAGCTCGCGAGCTCGTTGTCCACCGATGACTCGCCCGCCTTCGTCAACGGGCTCCTCGCCCGGCTCGCGCAGGTGCGCCCGTCGGTCGTCTGAGTGATCCTGGGCGGTCGTGAACGGCCCTGCGGCGGGGGAGCGGCCTCGGGCTGTCCCGAGCGGCCCTGGGCTGCCGTGAGTGACCCTGCGGCGTGGCGGACGGCGCTGTGCCGTCGGCAGTAAAGGCTGTGCCGTCGGCAGCAGCTGTGGCCCGCCCTGGGTGGCCTTCGTCAACGGGTTTCGCGGCCGGCTCGCGGGTGGATCCGGCGGTCGTCCGAGCGGCCCCGCACCGTCGTGAGGACTTGTGGCCTCGGTCCTGCTCAGGACCAGGCCGGACCGACGGTGTGCGGACTCACGGCGGGGAGGACTCACCGCAGGGCGGAGTGGACGCCCTCCCGCGGGCGGGATCGGGACGGCGGACCTGATCCGTAGCACGTCGGGCCGTGATGAGAATCACAGGGGCGAAGTGTGCAAATTGGCTGCCGGAACGGGGTCGAACGGTGTTCCGGACGCGTGTGGTTGCGCCCCGAGGTAGAGCGCAACCACACGCGGCACGGAGGTCAGTCCTCGGCGGCGACAGCGCGTCGGGCGTCCGCGTTCAGGACTCCCCACGCGATCAGCTGTTCCGCAAGGACGGCGGGTGGGACATCGTAAATCACGGCCAGGGTCCGTAGATCATCGGTGCGGATGGAGAGCACCTTGCCGTTGTAATCGCCGCGCTGACCCTGGATGGTCGCGGCGTATCGGGCCAGCGGCCCCGCTTTCTCGGCCGGAACGGATTGCAGTCGTTCCAGGTCGAGCACCAGCTTCGGTGGGGGTTCGCTGCTGCCCGTTGGGGCGGCGTCAGGCAGGAGAGCCTGTACCGGCACGCCGTAGAAATCGGCGAGCTCGGCAAGCCGCTGGACGGTCACTGCGCGGTCACCACGTTCGTAGGAGCCGACCACGACCGCTTTCCAGCGGCCTTCGGACTTCTCCTCCACCCCGTGCAAGGACAGGCCCTGCTGGGTGCGGATCGCACGCAGTCGGGCGCCGAGCGCCCGGGCATAATCGGAGGCCATGACCGGCATGGTCACGGAGAGTTACCTAGTTCGTCAAGCGGGAACGCGAAAAACCTTGCGGAGAGCCGCCGTACGGAGCATCGCAGAGGCCCCGGTCTCACCCCCGGTCACCGGCTGATATCGTAGCGGTACCAGGCGGTCCGCCTCCGGGCGGACTCCGGCCAGAGTGTCCTTTAACGACCCGTCCCGTGAGGCGGGGAAGGAGATCTCCGAGGTGGTGGAGTCGCGCGCGCATGCGCACAGCAGGCCCGGTGTCCGGCAGGTACTGGAGGCCAGCGAGATCCGCAGGGCGTTGACCCGGATCGCGCACGAGATCCTGGAACACAACAAGGGCTGCGACGACGTCGTGCTGCTGGGCATCCCGACGCGGGGAGTGCACCTGGCCCGCAGGCTGGGCAGGCGGCTGACCGAGATCGAGGGCGCGCAGGTGCCCGTCGGCGCCCTGGACGTGACGATGCACCGGGACGACCTGATGCGTCAGCCGGTACGGGGCATCAACCCGACCGAGGTTCCCGACGGCGGCATCGACGATCGGGTCGTGGTGCTGGTGGACGACGTGCTCTACTCCGGGCGCACGATCCGCGCCGCCCTCGATGCGCTGTCGGACCTGGGCCGCCCGCGCGCCGTGCGGCTGGCGGTGCTCGTGGACCGCGGCCACCGGGAACTGCCCATCCGCGCCGACCACGTCGGCAAGAACCTCCCGACCTCCACCGCGGAACGGGTCCGCGTGCTGCTGACCGAGGTGGACGGGGTGGACGTCGTGGAGATCGAGGGCGGTCAGCTCCTTCCGGTCGGGGCGCAGGCGACCGGCGAGGCAGCGGCCGGGGGGAGCCCGACCACAGGGAGCACGACCACCGAGGGGAAGAACGAGGCATGATCCGGCACCTGCTGTCCGCCGCCGATCTGGACCGCGACACCGCCGTGCTGGTGCTGGACACGGCCGAGCAGATGGCGGCCACCCAGCGCCGCGAGATCAAGAAGCTCCCCACCCTGCGGGGACGCACCGTCGTGACGCTCTTCTACGAGGACTCCACCCGCACCCGGATCTCGTTCGAGGCGGCCGCCAAGCGCCTGTCCGCCGACGTGATCAACTTCTCGGCGCGCGGGTCGAGCGTCTCCAAGGGGGAGAGCCTCAAGGACACCGCGCTGACCCTGGAGGCGATGGGGGCCGACGCCGTCGTGGTGCGCCATCCCGCCTCGGGGGCCCCGCACCGGCTGGCGAACGCGGGCTGGATCCGTGGCTCGGTGGTCAACGCCGGCGACGGCACGCACGAGCACCCCACCCAGGGGCTCCTCGACGCCTTCACGCTGCGCAGGCACCTGGTGGGCGGCCCCGACGGGCGTGGCTCGCTCGGGGCCGACCTGAGCGGGCGCAGGGTGGCGGTCGTCGGTGACGTCCTGCACAGCCGGGTCGCCCGCTCCAATGTGCTCCTGCTGCGCACCCTGGGCGCCGAGGTGGTGCTGGTCGCGCCGCCCACCCTGCTGCCCGTGGGGGTGGAGAGCTGGCCCTGCCACACGTCCTACGACCTGGACGCGGTACTGGGTGGCGAGCACGGCCCGCTCGACGCGGTGATGATGCTGCGGGTCCAGCGCGAGCGCATGCACGCCGCCTACTTCCCGAGCGCTCGTGAGTACTCCCGGCGGTACGGGCTGGACCAGCGTCGGGTGGAGACCCTGCCGGAGAGGGCCATCGTGATGCACCCCGGGCCGATGAACCGGGGCCTGGAGATCTCCGCGGAGGCGGCGGACGGTCCCCGCTCGACCATCGTCGAGCAGGTGTCCAACGGCGTGGCGGTGCGGATGGCGGTGCTGTACCTGCTCCTGTCCGGGTTGGCCGCGCCCACGTTGATCGTTCCCTCGACCAAGGAAGGGGCCCTGGCGTGAGCGGCTCGGGGTGGTGTGCCGGCCACGGTCCGGACCGGGAGTACCTGATCCGCGGGGTGCGGCCGCTCGGCGGGGCCGTCACCGACCTGCTCCTGCGCGACGGCGTGATCGCGGCGGCGGGTCCCGGCCTCGACGCCACGGGGGCACAGGTCGTGGACGCGGACGGGCTCGTGGCCCTGCCCGGGCTGGTCGACCTGCACACCCACCTGCGCGAGCCCGGCCGTGAGGACGCCGAGACCGTGGAGACCGGCACGCGGGCGGCCGCTCGCGGCGGCTTCACCGCGGTGCACGCGATGGCCAACACGGAGCCGGTCGCCGACACGGCCGGGGTGGTCGAGCAGGTCTGGCGGCTGGGCCGGCAGGCCGGCTGGTGCGACGTGCGACCGGTCGGCGCGGTCACCGTGGGGCTGCGGGGGGAGCGCCTGGCGGAGCTGGGGGCCATGGCCGACTCGGCGGCGGGCGTGCGGGTCTTCTCGGACGACGGGCGCTGCGTGGCCGACGCGATGCTGATGCGCCGGGCCCTGGAGTACGTCAAGGCGTTCGACGGCGTCCTGGCCCAGCACGCCCAGGAGCCGCGGCTCACCGAGGGCGCGCAGATGCACGAGGGCTCGGTCTCCGCGGTGCTCGGCCTGCACGGCTGGCCCGCGGTGGCCGAGGAGGCCGTGATCGCCCGGGACGTCATGCTGGCCGGGCACGTGCGCTCCCGCCTGCACGTGTGCCACGTGTCCACGGCCGGCTCGGTCGAACTGATCCGGTGGGCGAAGGCCCGCGGCACCGCGGTGACCGCCGAGGTCACCCCGCACCACCTGATGCTCACCCACGAGGAGGTGCGCAGCTACGACCCGGTCTTCAAGATGAACCCGCCGCTGCGCACCGCCGAGGACGTCGCCGCCCTGCGGGACGCCCTCGCGGACGGGACGATCGACGCCGTGGCCACCGACCACGCCCCGCACCCGATCGAGGACAAGGACTGCGAGTGGGCCGCGGCCGCGGACGGGGTGACCGGTCTGGAGACGGCGCTGTCCGTGGTGCAGGCGACCATGGTCGACACCGGGCTCCTCGACTGGGCGGGGGTCGCCCGGCGCATGTCCGTCGCCCCGGCCGTGATCGGGCGCGTGGCCGGGCAGGGCCGGCCGATCGCGGTCGGCGAGCCGGCCCACCTGACCCTGGTGGACCCCGCGGCCTTCTGGACGGTGGACCCCGCACGTCTGGCCACGCTGGGACGCAACACGCCCTTCGCGGGCCTGCGGCTGCCCGGACGGGTGGTCGCCACGTTCTACGCCGGCACCGCGACGGTGCTCGACGGCACGCTGGCGGAGCACGCCTCCGGCGGACCGGAACTCATCTCTGCAGCACGCGTCAACGGAAGGGATCGGGCATGAGCGAGGCGGTGCTCGTCCTGGAGGACGGGCGGTCCTGGACCGGAGCGGCCTACGGGGCACGGGGCACGACGGTGGGCGAGGCGGTGTTCGCCACCGGCATGACCGGCTACCAGGAGACGTTGACCGACCCGTCGTACCACGGGCAGGTGGTCGTCATGACCGCCCCGCACATCGGCAACACCGGCATCAACGACGAGGACGGCGAGTCGCGGCGGATCTGGGTGGCCGGGTACGTGGTGCGGGACCCCGCACCGCGGGCCTCGAACTGGCGCTCCCGGCGCGAGCTGGTCGACGAGCTGGTCGAGCAGGACGTCGTGGGCATCAGCGGTATCGACACCCGCGCCCTGACCCGGCACCTGCGGGAGCGGGGGGCCATGCGGGTGGGGGTGTTCTCGGGGCCGGCGGTGCAGCGCCCGGTGGCCGAGCTGCGCGAGGAGGTCCTTGCGGCGCCCGCGATGTCCGGAGCACACCTGTACGGGCAGGTGTCCACGGGCGAACCGTACGTGGTGCCGGCCCAGGGCGAACGGCGGTTCACGGTGGCCGCGGTGGACCTGGGGATCAAGGCCATGACACCGGCGCTGATGGCCCGCCGCGGCATCGAGACGCATGTGCTGCCCGCCGACTCGACGATCGAGGACCTGCTCGCGGTGCACCCGGACGGGGTGTTCTTCTCGAACGGTCCCGGTGACCCCGCGGCCAGCGACCGGCCGGTCGAACTGCTGCGGCAGGTGCTCGCCCGGGAACTGCCGTTCTTCGGGATCTGCTTCGGCAGCCAGCTGCTGGGCCGAGCACTCGGCTTCGGCACCTACAAGCTGCGCTACGGGCACCGGGGCATCAACCAGCCGGTCATGGACCGCACCACGGGCAAGGTCGAGGTCACCGCGCACAACCACGGCTTCGCGGTGGACGCGCCCGTGGACCGGGTGGCGCCGACCCCGTTCGGCGGGGCCGAGGTGAGCCACGTGAACCTCAACGACGGTGTCGTGGAGGGTCTGCGGTGCCTGGAGGTGCCGGCCTTCGCGGTGCAGTACCACCCCGAGGCCGCGGCCGGTCCGCACGACGCGGCCTACCTGTTCGACCGATTCGCCGACCTCATGACCACTCAGCGCAGGAATGCGTCCACGGGGGGCACGAGCGGGGCCGCCGTGGGCAGCACGGGCGGGGCTGCCTCCGCGGCCACCGTGCAGGGCTTGCCGGACGCACCGACGCAGGGCGCGCAGCAGGGAGCTGAGGGCTGAGATGGCACGTCGTACGGATCTGAACAGCGTCCTGGTGATCGGCTCCGGGCCGATCGTGATCGGACAGGCCTGCGAGTTCGACTACTCCGGCACCCAGGCCTGCCGGGTGCTGCGGGCCGAGGGGCTGCGCGTCGTCCTGGTGAACTCGAACCCGGCGACGATCATGACCGACCCCGAGTTCTCCGACGCCACCTACGTGGAGCCGATCACCCCGGCCGTGGTCGAGGCGATCATCGCCAAGGAGCGTCCGGACGCCCTGCTGGCCACCCTGGGCGGGCAGACCGCGCTGAACACCGCGGTGGCCCTGCACGAGAGCGGCGTGCTCGCCAAGTACGGCGTCGAGCTGATCGGCGCGAGCATCGAGGCGATCGAGGCGGGGGAGGACCGCCAGCAGTTCAAGGACGTCGTCGAGCGGTGCGGGGCCGAGGTCGCGCGCTCGGTGATCTGCCACTCCATGGACGACTGCCTCGGCGCCACCGAGCAGCTCGGGTACCCCGTGGTGGTGCGCCCCTCGTTCACGATGGGTGGCCTGGGCTCGGGGATCGCGCACGACGAGGAGGACCTGCGTCGGATCGCCGGCGCTGGCCTGCGCTACTCCCCGACCCACGAGGTGCTCCTGGAGGAGTCGATCCTCGGCTGGAAGGAGTACGAGCTCGAGCTCATGCGCGACCGGGCCGACAACGTGGTCGTGGTCTGCTCGATCGAGAACCTCGATCCGATGGGCGTGCACACGGGGGACTCGATCACGGTGGCCCCCGCGCTCACCCTCACCGACCGGGAGTACCAGCGGCTGCGGGACATCGGCATCGCGGTGATCCGGGAGGTCGGGGTCGACACCGGCGGCTGCAACATCCAGTTCGCGGTGAACCCGGACGACGGCCGGATCATCGTGATCGAGATGAACCCCCGGGTGTCCCGCTCCTCGGCCCTGGCCAGCAAGGCGACCGGGTTCCCGATCGCGAAGATCGCGGCGCGGCTCGCCGTGGGGTACACCCTGGACGAGATCCCCAACGACATCACCGAGAAGACGCCCGCGAGCTTCGAGCCCACCCTCGACTACATCGTGGTCAAGGTGCCCCGCTTCGCGTTCGAGAAGTTCCCCGCGGCCGACCCCGAGCTCACCACGACCATGAAGTCGGTCGGCGAGGCCATGGCGATCGGCCGGTGCTTCACCGAGGCGCTGCAGAAGGCCCTGCGCTCCCTGGAGAAGCGCGGCTCGAGCTTCCACTGGGAGGGCCCCACGCCGGACGCCGACCAGGTGCGCGAACTCCTGCAGGCGGCCCACCGCCCGACCGAGCAGCGCCTGCTCCAGGTGCAGCAGGCCGTGCGCGGCGGGGCGACCTCGGCCCAGGTGCACGAGGCGACCGGGATCGACCCGTGGTTCGTGGACCAGCTCGCGATCATCGAGGAGGTGGCCCGGCGCGTCCGCGGGGCGGAGAACCTCACCCCCGAGCTGTTGACCGAGGCCAAGCGGCACGGCTTCTCCGACGAGCAGCTCGGCGCCCTGCGCGGCATGCCCGAGGACGTCGTGCGCGGCGTCCGGCACGCCCTGGGGGTGCGCCCGGTGTACAAGACCGTGGACACCTGCGCGGCCGAGTTCGCCGCGGTCACGCCGTACCACTACTCCAGCTACGACGAGGAGGACGAGGTCGCGCACTCGGGGCGGCGCAAGGTGATCATCCTGGGGTCGGGTCCGAACCGGATCGGCCAGGGCGTGGAGTTCGACTACTCCTGCGTGCACGCGAGCTTCGCGCTGCGCGAGGCCCCGGACAACGACGGCACCGGGTACGAGACCGTGATGGTCAACTGCAACCCGGAGACGGTCTCCACGGACTACGACACCTCGGACCGGCTCTACTTCGAGCCGCTCACCCTCGAGGACGTCCTGGAGGTCGTGCACGCCGAGCAGCGCAGCGGTGAGGTGGTCGGGGTCATCGTCCAGCTCGGCGGGCAGACCCCGCTCGGTCTGGCCGCCCGGCTCAAGGCCGCGGGGGTGCCGATCGTGGGCACGAGCCCCGAGGCCATCCACCTCGCCGAGGAGCGGGGTGCCTTCGGCCGGGTGCTGGCCCGGGCCGGGCTGCCCGCCCCCAAGCACGGCACCGCGAGCAGCTTCGTCGAGGCCAAGCGGATCGCCGACGAGATCGGATACCCGGTGCTCGTGCGGCCGTCGTACGTGCTCGGCGGACGGGGCATGGAGATCGTCTACGACGAGGAGATGCTCGCCGACTACATCGTGCGGGCCACCCAGATCAGCCCCGAGCACCCGGTGCTGGTGGACCGGTTCCTCGACGACGCGATCGAGATCGACGTCGACGCGCTCTTCGACGGCGAGGAGATGTACCTGGGCGGGGTCATGGAGCACATCGAGGAGGCCGGGATCCACTCCGGTGACTCGGCCTGCGTGCTGCCCCCGGTGACCCTGGGCAACCACGAGATCGCCCGGGTGCGCGAGAGCACCGAGGCCATCGCGCGAGGCGTCGGCGTGCGGGGCCTGCTCAACGTCCAGTTCGCGCTGGCCTCGGGGATCCTGTACGTGCTGGAGGCCAACCCCCGGGCCAGCCGGACCGCGCCCTTCGTCTCCAAGGCCACCGCCGTACCGCTGGCCAAGGCGGCCGCCCGGATCATGCTCGGGACCTCGATCGCCGAGCTGCGGGCCGAGGGTCTGCTGCCGGCCGTGGGCGACGGCACCTTCGTGCCGCAGGACGCACCGATCGCGGTCAAGGAGGCGGTGCTGCCCTTCAAGCGGTTCCGCACCCCGGCCGGGACGGTCGTGGACACCCTGCTCGGTCCGGAGATGCGCTCCACGGGCGAGGTGATGGGCCTGGCCCCGGACTTCCCGCGCGCGTTCGCCAAGTCGCAGGAGGCCGCCTACGGCGGGCTGCCGGACAGCGGGCGGGTGTTCGTCTCGGTCGCGGACGGCGACAAGCGCGCCATGGTCCTGCCGGTGCAGCGCCTCGTGGCGCTCGGGTTCGAGGTGCTGGCCACCGAAGGCACCGCCCAGGTGCTGCGGCGCAACGGGATCGCCTCGACGGTGGTCCGCAAACGCAGCCAGGGCGCCGGCGCGGACGGCGAGCCGACCATCGTCGAGCGGATCGCCGCCGGCGAGGTGGACATGGTGGTCAACACGCCCTCGGGGCCGGCCGCACGGCACGACGGGTACGAGATCCGGGCCGCGGTCACCGCGGTGGACCGGCCGATCGTGACGACCGTGCAGCAGCTCTCTGCGGCCGTGCAGGCGATCGAGGCGGCCCGCAACGAGCCGGTGCACGTGTGGTCGCTGCAGGAGCACGCAGCCCTGCTGCAGGCGGGCAGGGCGGCCCTGGCCGCATCGGCTGTCGCCGCGGGCGACGGTGCCGCTGGGGCCGCTGCCGGCGACGGTGCCGCTGGGGCCGCTGCCGGCGACCGAGGCCGGGGGGAGTGATGGGGGCACCGGCGCCGGTGGGCATGAGCCTTCCGCAGGCCGCCGTGCCCTCCCAGGTGCGGGCGAGGGTGGTGCGGTGCACCCCGGTGGGGGACTACCACCGGTTGGAACTGGACGCCGGTGCCGCGGCCGTGAGCGCCCAGCCGGGGCAGTTCGTGGCCGTGGCCGTGGGGGGTACCCCGACGGCCACCCTGCTGCGCCGGGTGTTCTCCGTGCACCGGGCGACCCCCGGCGGTCGGCTCGAGTTGGTCGTGGCCGCACGGGGGGTCGGCAGTGAGTGGGTCACCCGGCGCGAGCCGGGGGACACCCTGGAGCTCACCGGTCCGCTGGGCAGGCCGTTCCCGTTGCCCGCGAGCGCGCCGTGCAGCGGGCTGCCCCCGGGCGGGGCGGTGGTGGTCGGCGGTGGGTACGGCTCCGCGCCGCTGGTGTGGCTCGCCGAGGTGCTGGCCGCACGGGGGGTGCGGGTCGCCGCCGTGCTGGGCGCCGCGACCACCTCACGCCTGTTCGGCGTCGAGGCGCTGGTCGGGTTGCTCGGCCGGGAGCGGGTCCGCGTGACCACGGACGACGGCAGCGGCGGGGTCGCGGGCCGGGTCACCGACGTGCTCGCCGAGGCGGTGGGCTCGGTGCAGGCGGAGGAGGTCTACGCCTGCGGGCCGATGCCCATGCTGCGTGCGGTCACCGACGTGGCCGCCACGGTACGGGCGCGGGCCTGGTGCACCGTGGAGGAGTCCATGGCCTGCGGTGTGGGCGTGTGCATGACCTGCGTGCTACCCGTGCGCGGGGCGGACGGGCAGACCCGGATGACGCGCTCCTGCGTGGAGGGACCGACCTTCGAGGGCACGGCCCTGCGCTGGGACGCGCTGCGCCCTGCGGGGGCCGGTGGTGGTGCCGTGGTCCCCGAGGACTGCGTGGGCGCGCTGCGCCCGGTGGTCGCGGCTCCGGCGGGCACGAGAGGCACCACGGGGTCGACGTGTGCGACAGGGTCGGCCGGCCCGGCGGGAGGGCTTCTTCGGTGAGCGTGACGCGGGCAACCGGCACGACAGGAGGGCTCCGGTGAGCGTGACCGAGGCAGGATCGCGGTCCGGGGGCGTCCCCGCCGGGCAGGAGGACCGGGAGGGACGGGAGGCCCTCGTGCCGGAGATCGACCTGCGTACCCGGATCGGTCCGCTGGAACTGACCGGACCGGTCCTCACCGCGAGCGGTTGCGCCGCCGCGGGCCGGGAGCTGGCGCCGTTCCTGGACGTGGCCGGGCTCGGCGCGGTGGTGACGAAGTCGGTGCTGCGCGCCCCGCGCTCGGGGCGGGGGACCCCCCGCATGGCCGAGACCCCCTCGGGCATGCTCAATTCGATCGGCCTGCAGGGGCCGGGTATCGAGGCCTTCTGCGCCCACGATCTGCCGTGGCTCCGGGAGCACGGGGCCACGGTCGTGGCCTCGATCGCGGGCAATGACGTCGAGGAGTTCGCCGAGCTGGCCGACCGCCTGGCCGGGGAGCCCGGGGTGGGCGCCCTCGAGGTGAACATCTCCTGCCCCAACGTGGCCAATCGAGGTCTGGTCTTCGCCTGCGACCCGGATGCGGCGGAGGCCGTGATCGGGGGGGTGGCCGAGGCCGTGGCCGGGCGCGTGCCGGTGCTCGCCAAGCTCTCCCCGGACGTCACCGACATCGTGGCGATCGCGCGGGTGTGCCTGGACGCGGGCGCCGACGGTCTCTCCATGATCAATACCCTGCTGGGTATGGTCATCGACACGACGACGCTGCGGCCGGCCCTGGCCGGGGTGACCGGGGGGCTGTCCGGCCCGGCGATCCGCCCGGTGGCCGTGCGGTGCGTCTGGCAGGTGCACGCGGCCATGCGCGCCGGGCTGCTGCGTCCGGCACCCATCGTGGGTATCGGTGGCGTCCTGACCGGCCTGGACGCGCTCCAGCTGGTGCTCGCGGGCGCCTGCGCCGTCCAGGTGGGTACGGCGACCTTCCACGATCCCTCGGCACCCGCCCGGGTACGCGTGGAGCTGGGGGAGGCCCTCGCCCGGCGCGGCTTCACCCGGTTCGCCGACGCGGTGGGCTTCGCCCACAGGTCCGAGGCGAGCACCCTGCCCGGTCCCGGTACCGGAGCCGCACCCGGTACCGGAGCCGTTCCCGGAGTCGTTCCCCGACCCGCTGGAGCCTGATCCGATGGAGGACGAGATGACCTCGGCGCACGCGCCGTTCGGAGCGCGCCTGCACGCCGCTGTGGCGGCCACCGGGCCCCTGTGCGTGGGCATCGACCCGCATGCGCCGCTCCTGGATTCCTGGGGCCTGCCGGACACCGCCGAGGGTGTCGCCCGGTTCGGGCTGACTGTCGTGGAGGCCCTGGCCGGGGTCGTCCCGGTGGTCAAGCCCCAGGCGGCCTTCTTCGAGCGGCACGGCAGCGCGGGCGTGGCGGCGCTGGAACGCGTGATCGCGGCCTGCCGGGAGGCCGGCCTGCTGTGCATCGTCGACGCCAAGCGTGGGGACATCGGCTCGACCATGGCCGCCTACGCGCAGGCCTTCGTCGGCGAGGGCTCGCCCCTGGCCGGGGACGCCGTGACCGCCTCGCCGTACCTGGGCTTCGGGTCCCTGCGCCCGCTGCTCGACCTCGCGGCGGGGAACAGGCGCGGGGTGTTCGTGCTCGCGCTGACCTCCAACCCCGAGGGACCCGGGGTGCAACACGCGCGGTCCGCGGACGGACGTACCGTCGCCCAGGGCGTCCTGGACGCCGTGGCGGCCGAGAACGCCGGTGCCGAGCCCCTGGGCAGCGTGGGCGTGGTCGTGGGCGCCACGATCGGTGCGGCGACCGGCCACGACCTGTCCGCCGTGCACGGACCGCTGCTCGCCCCCGGGGTGGGCGCACAGGGCGCCACCGCCGCTGACCTGCGCGGAGTCTTCGGCACCGCGCTGCGCGACGTCCTGCCCTCCTCCAGCCGCGAGGTGCTGTCCGGGGGCCCCACCCCGGCCGGACTGCGTGCGGCTGCCGAACGCACCCTGGAGGCCGTCCGGGGGGTCCTGGAGCCCGTGCGCGGCTGACCGCGCGGGGATTTCCAGGGCCGGTGCGCGGGCCTGGTCCGACCTGATCCGCAGGACGCGCGGAGTCCCCTCCGGGGGGCCGCGTTGCTGCTGGGGACCAGAAGTCGCTAGGTTCGTGCGCGACGGCCGAACTGTGACCGACATGACCGAGTGACCGAGGTGACCTGTGGCTCTGCCCCCGTTGACGCCCGAGCAGCGAGCGGCTGCCCTCGAGAAGGCAGCTGCCGCCCGTCGTGCACGGGCCGAGGTGAAGAACCGTCTGAAGTACTCCCAGGGTTCGCTGGGTGAGGTGATCAGCGAAGGCCAGAACAACGACGTGATCGGCAAGATGAAGGTCTCCGCGCTGCTGGAGGCGCTGCCCGGTGTGGGCAAGGTGCGCGCTCAGCAGATCATGAAGGAGATCGGGATCTCCGAGTCACGGCGTGTGCGGGGCCTGGGATCCAACCAGATCGCCGCGCTCGTCGAGCGCTTCGTGCGCTGAGCGTGACGGCGATGGGCGGCGTGCTCACGCAGCCCCTGCGGCTCACCGTGCTCGCCGGTCCCACCGCGGTGGGCAAGGGCACGGTGGCCGCCGAGATCCGGCGCAGCCACCCTGAGGTGTGGCTGTCCGTCTCCGCGACCACCCGGGCACCGAGGCCCGGGGAGGTCGACGGAGTGCACTACCACTTCGTGGACAACGAGGCCTTCGACGCGATGATCGCCGGAGGGGCACTGCTGGAGTGGGCCGTGGTGCACGGCACGCACCGGTACGGGACCCCTCGGACGCCGGTCGAGGAGGCCCTCCGGGCGGGACGACCCGCGCTGCTGGAGATCGACCTGCAGGGCGCGCGTCAGGTGAAGGCCACGATGCCGAACTCGCTCTTCGTCTTCCTCGCGCCGCCGTCCTTCGACGAGCTGGTCCGCCGGCTGGTCGGGCGGGGCACCGAGTCGGCGGCCGAGCGGATGCGTCGGCTCGACACCGCCCGGCGCGAACTCGCGGCCGAGACGGAATTCGACGTGACGATCGTCAACGACGATGTCCGGCGGGCCACGGACGAACTCGTACACTGTATGGGGCTGTCCCCGGTCTACGGTTCGGACCGAGGCTGAAGTCGTTCCTCGTTCCCGGCCGGGAACGAGGAACGACCCGATCGCGGGCCGGGCCGAGCACGAGCCCCGGCACCAGCGGTGCGCACCGTCCGTCCCGGTCGTCCGGATCCTCGGACCGGCCGAGGTCCTGCGGTGGTCCGAGGTTCTTCGGTGACCGAGGCCCTTCGGAGGTTCCGCACCACGCGACGGTCGTGGCCGTGAGGGTCGATCCGGGCCGCGAGGCGGGCGACAGCAGCAGCACCTGGCAGGCGTGCGAGCGCCGCCAGGCAGACGACGACAGAGAGAGATCGCGTGTCCGGAATCGCCGCGGTGCCCGAGGGCATCACGAACCCCCCGATCGACGACCTGCTCAAGGCTGCCGACTCGAAGTACGCGCTCGTGATCTTCGCCGCCAAGCGTGCGCGGCAGATCAACGCCTACTACTCGCAACTCGGTGAAGGGCTGCTGGAGTACGTGGGTCCGCTCGTGGAGACGCACGTGCAGGAGAAGCCGCTCTCCGTCGCCATGCGCGAGATCAACGAAGGGCTGCTCGTCGCTGAGCCCACCGAGCAGTGATCCCGAGCGCCTCGCGGAGCGAACCGGTGTCGGACGGCAAGGTCATGGCTGACGGTGCGGTCGTGCCCGCCGGAGATGCCCTGCCGGTCGGTGATGCACGCTCGGTCGGTGATGCTCTGCCGGTCGCCGGTGCGGCACCGGGTGCCGGACGTGTGCCGGACGGCGCCGCGGGCGCAGGGCGCGTGCGGCGGAAGGTCGTCCTCGGGGTCTCCGCCGGGATAGCGGCCTACAAGGCGGTGGCGCTGCTGCGGTTGCTGACCGAGAGCGGCCTGGACGTACGAGTGGTGCCCACCGAGGGCGCCCTGCGGTTCGTGGGGGAGCCCACCTGGGCCGCGCTGTCCGGGCACCCCGTGCACACCCAGGTCTGGTCGGACGTCGCCTCCGTGCCGCACGTGCGGCTGGGACGTGAGGCGGACCTGCTCGTGGTGGCTCCGGCCACCGCGGACCTGCTCGCCCGGGCCGCCCACGGCATCGCGGACGACCTGCTGACCAACACGCTGCTCACGGCGAGGTGCCCGGTGCTCCTGGCGCCGGCGATGCACACCGAGATGTGGCTGCACCCGGCCACGCGCGCGAACGTGGCCCTGCTGCGCGAGCGGGGCGTGCACGTGCTGGAACCGGACACGGGACGGCTGGCGGGGGCGGACAGCGGCCCGGGACGGCTGCCCGAGCCCGAGGCGATCTTCGCCCAGGTCCGGGTGCTCCTGACGAGCGCGCAGGCCCCGGTCGGACACGCGGTGTCCGTGGCGCAGGCAGCGTCGGCGGGCGAGGCGGTGCCGGCCGTGGTGGCACCGCTCGCCGGGCGCCGTGTGGTCATCTCCGCCGGTGGCACCCGCGAGCCCCTCGATCCGGTGCGCTACCTGGGCAACCGGTCGTCCGGCCGGCAGGGTCTGGCCCTGGCCGAGACCGCCCTGGCCCGCGGTGCGCGCGTGCACCTGGTCGCGGCGAACGTCGACCTGCCCGTCCCGCCCGGGGCGGAGGTGGTGCGGGTCGAGAGCGCCCTGGAACTGCGCGAGGCCGTGCTCGCCGAGGCCAAGGACGCCGATGTGGTCGTGATGGCCGCCGCGGTGGCCGACTTCCGTCCGGCCCGTACCGTCGAGCACAAGATCAAAAAGACTGCGGACCTGGACGGGTTCACCCTCGAACTCGTCCGCAACCCCGACGTCCTCGCCGAACTGGCCCAGCGGCGGCCGGCGCATCAGGTGCTGGTCGGTTTCGCGGCCGAGACGGGCGACGCGGACGCGGACGTCCTCACGCACGCCCGGCGCAAGCTCGCCGCCAAGGGTTGTGACCTGCTCGTCGTGAACGACGTGTCGGGCGGTGCCGTGTTCGGACGGGCCGACACCCGAATCGTCGTCCTTGACAGATACGGGACACTGACGCCGGTCCCCGAGGGGTCCAAGGTCCAGGCAGCCGAGGCCGTCTGGGACGCCGTCGAAGCCTGGTCCGGTCAAGAACCGGACCCCGTCTGACGACGGGCCCGGTTCTTGATAGAACTGGACTGAACCGATCGAAGTTCATCGTCCCGGCGAGGGCCGTGGGGCGCGTATCCGATGGGAGTGCCGTGAGCCACCGCTTGTTCACCTCGGAATCGGTCACCGAGGGCCACCCCGACAAGATCTGTGACCAGATCAGCGACGCCGTGCTCGATGCCTTCTTCGCCCAGGACCCCCGCAGCCGGGTGGCGGTGGAGACGTTGGTGACGACCGGCCTGGTGCACTTGGCCGGCGAGGTGACCACGACCGCACAGGTGGACCTGCCGGAGATCGTCCGGCGGACGATCCTGGACATCGGCTACGACTCGTCCGTGAAGGGTTTCGACGGGCGGACCTGCGGGGTCGAGGTCTCGATCGGTCGGCAGTCCCCGGACATCGCGCAGGGCGTGAACAACGCCTACGAGAGCCGGGTCGAGTCCGGTACCGACCCCCTGGACCTGCAGGGCGCCGGTGACCAGGGCCTGATGTTCGGGTATGCCAACGACGACACGCCGCAGCTCATGCCGCTGCCGATCTGGCTGGCGCACCGGCTCGCCGAGCGCCTCACCGAGGTCCGGCGCGCCGGCGACCTGCCCTACCTGCGTCCGGACGGCAAGACGCAGGTGACCATCGCCTACGAGGGCACGCGGGCGGTGCGTCTGGACACGGTCGTGGTCTCGAGTCAGCACGCCGGCGACGTCTCCCTGGAGAACCTGCTCATCCCCGACATCGCCGACCATGTGGTCAAGCCGATCGTGGACGCGGTGGACATCGACACCTCGTCGTACCGGCTCCTGGTGAACCCGACCGGGCGGTTCGAGGTGGGTGGCCCCCAGGGTGACGCGGGCCTGACCGGACGGAAGATCATCGTCGACAGCTACGGCGGCTTCGCCCGGCACGGCGGTGGCGCATTCTCGGGCAAGGACCCCTCGAAGGTGGACCGGTCCGCGGCCTACGCCACCCGCTGGGTGGCGAAGAACGTGGTGGCGGCGGGGCTGGCCAGCCAGGCCGAGATCCAGGTGGCGTACGCCATCGGCAAGGCCCAGCCGGTGGGGCTGTACCTGGAGACCTTCGGTACCGAGACCGTTCCGGTCGAGCGCATCCTGGGCGCGATCCGCGAGGTCTTCGACCTGCGTCCGGCCGCGATCATCCGCGACCTCGACCTGCTCCGCCCGATCTACCAGAAGACGGCCGCCTACGGGCACTTCGGCCGGGAGCTGCCCGAGTTCACCTGGGAGCGCACCGACCGCGTCGAGGCGTTGCGCGCGGCGGTCGGCTGAGTTCTGTCCGACCAGGTCGAACCACTGACGACCGAGATCGTGCCCCGGTCCACCGGGGCAGGCGCCGGGGGACCCGTGCACGTGCGGGTCCCCCGGCGCTGTCGGCGTCCGGACGTAGGCTGACGCATGGCCCGCGGTGATCCGGCTCCCGAGGACGGCCAGCTGTCCCTGCTCGGTGCCCCCTCGCGGCGTGCGGCGGCGGCCGCCCCCCCGCCCCCGCTCGCGGCGCACGACCCGGTGGCGCGGGTGGTCCTGGAGGGGTCGCTGCCCCACCTCGATCGTGTCTTCGACTACGCGGTCCCGGAGTCCCTGGCGTCCGTGGCCCTGCCCGGGGTGCGGGTGCGCGTGCGGTTCGCCGGGCGGGACGTGGACGGCTTCGTGCTGGAGCGCGCCGGGTCCAGCGACTTCGACGGCACCCTGGCACGGCTGCGGCGCGTCGTCTCCCCGGAACCCGTGCTCAGCCCGGAGATCGCCGCCCTGGCACGCGCCGTCGCCGATCGCTGTGCGGGCACGATGGGGGATGTGCTGCGCCTGGCCGTGCCGCCCCGGCACGCGGCCACGGAGAAGCAGCCCACCGCGATCTCCGTCGCGCCCGCGCCCACGGCCTCACCCCCGCCCACCGCGCCCACGGTGGACGCCGCCGTGCGGCTGCCGGACCCGGACGCGAACCCGTGGACCCGCTACCAGGCGGCGCCGGCGTTCCTCGCCCGCGTCGCCGCCGGTCAGGGGCCCTGGGCCGTGTGGACGGCGCTGCCGGGCACCGACTGGGCCCGCGCGCTGGCCGTCGCGGCCGCCACCGCGGTGGCGTCGGGTCGGGGTGCCGTCCTGGTGCTGCCGGACCGGCGGGACGTCGACGCCGTCGAGTCCGCGCTCGTGGCCGTGCTCGGTCCCGGGCAGCACGCCCGCCTCGAGGCCGATCTCGGTCCTGCCGCGCGGTACGCCGCCTTCCTCGCCCTGCGTCGGGGTGCGGTGCGGGTGGCGGTGGGCACCCGTGCCGCCGCCTTCGCACCCGTCCATGACCCGGGACTGGTCGCCGTCTGGGACGACGGGGACGACCAGCACGCCGAGCCCCGGGCGCCCTACCCGCACGTGCGGGAGGTGCTGTTGGAGCGCGCCCGCCGCGGTGGCGCCGCGGTCCTGATCGGCGGGTGGTCCCGCACGGTCGCCGCGCAGGCCCTGGTGCGCGACGGACTGGCCCACGGGATCGAGGGCACGCGGGGCGACCGCCGGCACCGGTGGCCGCGGGTGTGCGTGGCCGGATCGGCCGGGGAGGGGGGCGACCCCCAGGCCGCGGCCGCCCGGATTCCCACGATCGCCTGGCGTGCGGTGCAGCAGGGGCTCCGGCAGGGGACGGTGCTCGTGCAGGTGCCGCGCGCCGGGTACCTGCCGTCCCTCGGCTGCGGGACGTGCCGCGCCCCCGCGCGCTGTCCGGCCTGTCACGGGCCGTTGAAGGCGGTCGACCGACCGCACCCCTTGTCGGTGGAGGGGGTCGCCGACGAGCCGCCCGGAGCGCGTCCAGGGGTGCCGGTGACCGTGTGCGGGTGGTGCGCCCGGCCCTGGCCGGTCTGGACCTGCCCGCGCTGCGGCGGGCACCGGCTGCGGGCGCGGACCGTGGGGGTCGAGCGCACCGCGCAGGAACTGGCCCGCAGTTTCGCCGGGGCCTCGCTCGTCGTGTCCCGACCCGGTCGGATGCCGGCGTCCGTCGGCGGGGTGGGCACCCTCGTCGTGGCCACACCCGGCGTGGAGCCCGTCCCGGAGGACGGCTATGCGGCGGCCGTGCTGCTCGACGGCGACACCCTCCTCGCCCGGGCGGACCTGCGGGCGGGGGAGGAGGCGTTGCGCCGGTGGGCGGCCGCCGCGGCCCTGGTCCGCCCGGCCGAGGCCGGGGGCCTCGTCGTGCTGTGTGCCGATCCCGAGGCGCCCGCCGTGCAGGCGCTCGTGCGGGGTGACCCGGTCGGGTTCGCGGAGCGTGAACTGTCCGAGCGCCAGGAACTGGGCCTTCCGCCGTGCGTGGCCGCCGCGAGCGTCACCGGCGAGCCCGAACCGGTCGCCGAGTTCCTGGCCGGCGCCACGCTGCCGCCCGGCACCCAGACCTTGGGGCCGATCCCGGTCGACGAGGTGCCGGGGGACGGCGGTCCGTCGACGCGCGGGAGCGCGAACAGGGGTGCGGGAGGCGCGGCCGGTGATCTCGGAACGGTGCGCTACGTGCTGCGTGCGCGCCGCGAGCAGGCCGGCCCTCTCGCGGCGGCGCTGCACGAGGCCGCCGCGGCGCGCAGCGCGAGACGGCGTCCCGGACTGGTGCGGGTGCGGATGGATCCGCTCGACCTGGGCTGACCGCGGGCCGGGCGTGAGGCGCCGGTGGGTCCTGCTCCGAGGCGCTGGTGGGTGCGGGTACGGGACGGTCCGGACGGCTGCGGGCGGGCGTCGGATCTAGACTGGGCTCCGGCCGGGCGGCCCGGCGCTCGCCGGGATCCCCGCGGGCCCGACGACGGCTGCGGGCCGTGGCCCGGGCAGCCTCCCAGACCATGAAGGAGTCCCGTGGCAATCCAGCCGATCCGGTTGTTCGGTGATCCTGTGCTGCGCACGCCGGCCCAGCCTGTGGTGGACTTCGACAAGGAACTGCGCACCCTGGTCAAGGACCTGCAGGACACGATGCTCGACGCCCCCGGTGCGGGTCTCGCCGCGCCGCAGATCGGGGTGGGCCTGCGGGTCTTCACCTACCACGTCGACGGCGAGCTGGGGCACCTGATCAACCCAAGCCTGGACCTCTCCGAGGAACTGCAGGACGGCGAGGAGGGCTGCCTGTCCTTCCCCGGGTTGTCCTTCGAGACTCCCCGGGCCCTGCGCACGGTGGCCAAGGGCTGGAACATGCACGGGGAGCCGGTGACCATCGACGGCACCGAGTACCTGGCCCGGGCCCTGCAGCACGAGACCGACCACCTGGACGGCATCCTCTTCATCGACCGCATGGACCGGGCGCAGCGCAAGCTCGCGCTCAAGGCGATCCGTGAGGCGGAGTGGACCGGCCAGAGCGTTCCCGTGGTCAGGGTGAGCCCGCACCCGACGTTCGGCACGGGCCGATGACGATGACGGCCCGGCTGTCCGGGGTGGGGGTCACGCCCGCATGAGGCTCGCCTTCGCCGGCACGCCCGAGGTGGCGCTGCCGTCCCTGGAACGTCTCGCGGCGTCCCCGCACACCCTGGCGGCCGTGGTCACCCGCCCGGACGCCCCCGCGGGCCGGGGCAGGGGATCCCTCCGGTCGCCGGTGGGCCGGTGGGCCGACGAGCACGGGGTGCCCGTGCTCACGCCCCGCCGGGCCGGTGACCCCGAGTTCCTCGCCGCCCTGGCGGAGCTGGCGCCGGACTGCTGCCCGGTGGTCGCCTACGGCGCCCTCCTGCCCACGGCCGCACTCGGGATCCCCCGGTACGGATGGGTGAACCTGCACTTCTCGCTCCTGCCGGCCTGGCGCGGGGCCGCGCCGGTGCAGCACGCGGTCCTGGCCGGCGACGAGGTGAGCGGGGCGACGACCTTCCGGATCGTGGAGGAACTCGACGCGGGCCCGGTCTACGGGGTGCTCACCGAGAGCGTGCGGCCCCGGGACACCTCCGGGGACCTGCTCGGCCGGCTCGCCCAGGCTGGCGCGGAGCTCCTCCTCGCCACCCTCGACGGGATCGAGACCGGCACCCTGTGCCCGCAGCCGCAGGACGCGGCAGGCGTCAGCCTCGCCCCGAAGATCACGACCCAGGACGCGCGCGTGGACTGGGCCGCTTCCGCCTTCGTCGTGGACCGGCGGATCCGGGCATGTACCCCGGCCCCGGGTGCCTGGTGCAGTTGGCGCGGCGACCGGGTGAAACTGGGGCCCGTGCGGCCGCTACCGACCGAGGGGACGACAGACGTGACGTTGGGGCCGGGGGAGTTGCTCGTGGAGCGTGGACGGGTGCTCGCCGGCACCGGCACCGTGCCCGTCGTGCTGGGTGAGGTGCAGGCCCCCGGCAAGCGGGCGATGCCCGCGGCGGACTGGGCCCGGGGCACGCGCCCCGAGGCCGGAGAGGTCCTCGCGTGAGCCAGGGGACCTCGTCCGGGCAGGGGGGGCCGGCAGCGGGACGCGGCCAGGGCAGTCACCGTGGCGCGAGCGGGCCGCCGCGATCGGTGGCCCGTGCCCGGACCGACCCCGCGCGCCTGGTCGCCTGGCGCACCGTGCGTGCGGTGTCCGAGCGGGACGCGTACGCGAACCTGGTGCTGCCGTCGGCGCTGACCGAGGCCGGGCTCTCCGGCCGGGACGCCGCCTTCGCCACCGAGCTGTGCTACGGCGTGCTCCGGGGACAGGGCCGGTACGACGCGATCCTGACCCGGTGCGTGGACCGGCCCCTCGCCGACCTGGACGCTCCGCTGCTGGACGCGCTCCGCGTGGGCTGTCACCAGGCTCTGGCCATGCGGGTGCCGGCGCACGCCGCGGTCGCGGCCACCGTGGACCTGGTGCGGGGCGAGATCGGCGCCGGGGCCTCGTCCCTGGCCAACGCCGTGCTCCGGCGGGTCGTGGCCCGGGACCTGGGCGCCTGGCTCACCGAGGTCGCCCCGGACCAGGGCCAGAACCCCGACGGGTACCTGTCGGTGGTCACCTCGCACCCGGTGTGGATCGTGCGCGCCTTGCGGGACGCGCTGGGCTTCGCCGGGCGGCCGACCGCTGAGCTGCCCGACCTGCTGGCCGCGGACAACGAGGCGGCCCCGGTGAGTCTGGTCGCGCTCCCCGGACTGTGCGAGCCGGATGAGCTGCTCGGGCGGGGAGCCACCCCGGGCCGGTTGTCCGCCCGGGCGGTGCGGGTGACCGGGGCGGTGTCCGCCATGGAGGCGGTACGCCAGGCCCGGGCCCGGGTACAGGACGAGGGCAGCCAGCTCGTGACGACCGCGTTCACCCTCGCGGACACCGTGGGGCCCGACGCCGGTCGCTGGTTGGACCTGTGCGCCGGTCCCGGCGGCAAGGCCGCCCTGCTCGGCGCGACCCTGGCCCAGCGGCAGGCCCTGGGGCTCGTGCCGTCGGACGCCCGGCTGGTCGCCTGCGAGCCGGTGCCGCACCGGGTACGGCTGGTGCACTCGTCGCTGTCCGGCGTGCTGCGCCGGGCCCCCGACCTCGTCGACGTGCGATGTGCCGACGGCAGGGAGCTCTGCGTGCAGGAGCCCGACCACTACGACCGGGTGCTCGTCGACGCCCCGTGCACCGGCCTGGGCGCCCTGCGCCGTCGGCCCGAGGCTCGGTGGCGCCGGCGGCCCGGTGACCTCGCCGAGCTCTCGCCGCTCCAGCGGTCGCTGCTGGTGAGCGCCCTGACCGCGGTGCGGCCGGGCGGCGTGGTGGCCTACGTGACCTGCTCGCCGCATCCGGTGGAGACCCGGACCGCGGTGCAGGACGCCCTGCGGGGCCGGGACGACGTCACCTGGCTGGATGCGGTGCCCCTGGTCGCCCGGGCCACGCAGGACCGCGTGGACGACCTGGGGCCCTCGCCCGACGTCCAACTGTGGCCGCACCGGCACGGGACGGACGCCATGTATCTGGCCCTGCTGCGCCGCGAGCGCTGAGGTCCTGCGCACGGCGAGCGCTGAGACCCGGCCGACCGGGCGTCCCTTCGCGCTCGCGTCGAAGGGGTCAGGGATTCAAGGTCATCACCGGCACCGTGGTGCGTGGTGTACGCCCGGTTCAGCAGGCTCCCGACCCGCTCGGACCTGCTGGACCGGGAGCAGTCTCGGGTCCGGGGCGCCCGGCCAAGGTGGCGCTCCGTCCCCAGCGGAGCAGGACCCCGAGCGCAGGGGCGAACAGGAGCGGCAGGACGACCTCACGGGAGAACACCACAGGGCTCTCCATGCCGTTCAGTTCCCAGCCGGCCACTCCCGGCCAGCCGCCGTCGCGGTCGTAGGCCTGGTGCAGCATCAGGATGATCAGGATCTCGAGTCCCCAGGCGACGACGGGGGCCTGCCAGGAACGGGCGCGGGAGATGCCCAGGGCGACTCCGGCCGCGAGGGCGGCCCATCCCAGGATCACGAGGAATCCGGGGTTCTCGCCCCCGATCGATCGGGCCAGGCCCATGGACGTCCAGGCCGCCGATCCGGCCACCAGTACCAGTGCGACCTCGACGGTGACCGGACGGCGGAAAAGGGTCCACGGCCGGCGCGGTGGTCGTGAGGTCGAGAGGCGCACGACGGCGGTGGTCCAACTCACCAGGACGGCCACGACCGCCCCGCCGACCACCAGATGCCACCACCCGACGGTGTCCTGGTTCCCGTCGGCCACCAGGCGAGTGCTGATCGGCGCCGCCACGACGGTCATCGGCCCGGCCGCCACCCCGGCCAGGACCAGCAGGCCCGCGCCCCAGCTCCCGGTCTGCCACAACCACACCGACGCGGTCACCGCCAGTATCCCGATCAGCGTCATGGCCAGGACGTGCTCGGAGAGGCTGTAGAACGACCCGTCCCCCAACCCCATGGCGCGGACCTGTTGCCGCGCCATGTCCTGGGCAGCGGTGGTCAGAGCGGCGACGAGGGTGCCGAGGACTGCCGCGCCGGCGAACCAGGCGACGAGCCGGCGCGGTGAGGACCCCATGAACCGGGCGAACGGCAGTTGGGCGCGAGGGACCATGCCTGATCATCGGGCTGCACCGGGTGAGAGTTGACCTCCGCCACCTCGGCGGACCCTCATCACCCGAGACGCCCCGACACGCCCGGATCGCGGCCCGCGCGCACCTCGGTAGGCTCGGCGCACGTGAGTATCCAGATCTCCCCGAGCATCCTGGCCGCCGATTTCGCCCGATTGGCCCAGGAACTCGCCCGCATCGCGGAGGCGGACTGGGCGCACGTGGACGTGATGGACAACCACTTCGTGCCCAATCTGACCCTGGGGCTGCCCGTGGTCGAGGCGCTCGTGAAGGCGTCGCCGGTTCCGGTGGACTGCCACCTGATGATCGATGACCCGGATCGTTGGGCACCGGGTTACGCGGAGGCCGGTGCCGGCAGCGTCACCTTCCACGCGGAGGCGGTCGCCGCGCCCGTGCGGCTCGCCCGCACCCTGCGGGCGCTGGGGGCCCGCGCGGGACTCGCGCTCAAGCCGGCCACACCCGTGGAGACGTACCTCGACCTGTTGCCCGAGTTCGACATGGTGCTCGTGATGACCGTGGAGCCCGGCTTCGGCGGCCAGGAGTTCCTGGAGTCCTGTCTGCCCAAGGTGCGGCGGGTGCGTGAGGCGATCTCCGCGGCCGATCTGGACGTCTGGGTGCAGGTGGACGGCGGGGTCAACGACCGCACGATCGGACGCTGCGCCGAGGCCGGGGCGGATGTGTTCGTGGCCGGTTCCGCGGTGTACTCCGCCGAGGATGCCGGTGGGCGGGTGCGGGAACTGCGTGCGCTCGCCTCCGCCGGGGCTGCCTGCCGGCATTGAGGCCTGTGGGACGGCTCTCGTGCGCCCCGGGCTGTCGGGCCCGCGGACCGGTGTCACAATGGCGGTGACAGCACGTGCGTGCTCCGGGGTCGGTGAAAATCCGAACCGGCGGTGACAGTCCGCGACCCGATGGCAGCCAGTCATTGGTGGACCTGGTGAAACTCCAGGACCGACGGTGAGAGTCCGGATGGGAGGCAGCACGCAGGGCGGCACCCTGTGCCGTTCGTCCGCGCGGTCCGGTGCGTGACACCGGCCTGCGCGCCATGCCCCGGAGCACGCCCGTAGGCGGTGCCGGAGGGGCGTGGCCGAGGTCGACCTCCCCCCACCCGCCGTGGACGGCGCGGCAGGCCCGCGCCGTACGCAGGACCGTGCGACACCGCCGGGCGCGGTGCGGGAGAGGGAGTGCCGGATGTTCACCGGAATCGTGGAGGAACTGGGTGAGGTCATCGCCCTGGCGTCGGCGTCACAGTCCGCGCGGCTGACCGTGCGTGGCCCGCGCGTGACCCAGGGAGCCGCACACGGGGCATCCATCGCCGTGAACGGGGTCTGCCTGACCGTCACCGAGCAGGAGCACGACACCTTCACCGCGGATGTCATGCTCGAGACCCTCGATCGGAGCTCCCTGGGCTCGCTGCGGCCGGGCGACCGGGTGAACCTGGAACGCCCGCTCGCGGCCGACGGCCGGTTCGGGGGACACGTCGTGCAGGGCCATGTGGACGGCGTCGCGACCGTTCTGGCCCGCACGCCGGGCGACCGATGGGACGTGGTCCGGTTCTCGCTCCCGTCCGAGCTGGCCCGCTACCTGGTGGTCAAGGGTTCGGTGACCCTGGACGGTGTCTCGTTGACCGTGGTCGAGGTGGACGACGGCGACCCCATCACCGGCCGTCCCGCGTCGTTCACCGTGTCGCTCATCCCCGAGACGCTGAGCCGCACGACGCTGGGGCTGCGACAGGTGGGGGAGCCGGTCAACGTGGAGGTGGACGTCCTGGCCAAGTACGTGGAGCGCCTGCTCGGAGCCGCCGGCGAGCGGCCCCCGGCCGGTGCCGCGGGGTTCGTCGCGGCGGGGGTCCCCGCGGACGGGATCCGGGCATGAGCGCCGTGGTGAGCTGTGACGGGGCCGTGGCCGGCCGCGGGGCCGAGCCGGTGCCCATCGACCGGGTCGAGGCGGCGCTCACGGCGTTGCAGGCGGGACGGCCGGTGCTCGTTGCCGACGACGCCGACCGGGAGAACGAGGGCGACGTGATCCTGGCGGCCTCGCTCGCGACGCCCGAATGGCTGGGCTGGACGATCCGCCACAGCTCGGGGGTGATCTGCGCACCGATGACCGCCGAGCGGGCGGACGCGCTGGCCCTGCCCCCCATGGTCGAGCGGAACGAGGACCCGCGGCGCACCGCCTACACGATCTCCGTGGACGCCCGGTTCGGGGTGAGCACCGGCATCGGTGCGGCCGACCGCGCACGCACCCTGGGGCTGCTCTCCGATCTGGCGACCGGGCCCCACGACCTGGTGCGACCGGGGCACATCTTCCCGCTGCGGGCGAGATCCGGGGGAGTCCTCGAGCGGCGCGGGCACACCGAGGCCGCCGTGGACCTGTGCCGGCTGGCCGGCCTGCCGCCGATCGGTGTGATCGCCGAGGCCGTGGACGATCAGGGGGAACTCCTGCGCCTGCCCGGGCTGCGGGTGCTCGCGGACAGCATCGGGGCTCCGTTGATCACCGTGGAGGATCTGGCCGCCTACCGCCGACGGGCCGAGCGGGCCTTCGGGGCCGGCGTGCCCGAGATCATGGCGGCGGCTCGGCCGCGCCCACGGGTGGAACGGGTCACCGAGACCGTGCTGCCCACCCCGCACGGGCTGTTCCGGACGATCGGCTACCGGGACCTAGCGACCGGGGACGTGCACGTGGCGCTGATCGCCGACCCGGCACCGGCCGAGGGGGCGCTCGTGCGGGTGCACTCGGAGTGCCTGACGGGGGACGCCTTCGGCTCCCGGCGGTGCGACTGCGGACCGCAGCTGGACGCCGCGCTGGCCCGGGTCGCCCGGGACGGCGGGGTCGTGGTCTACCTGCGCGGGCACGAGGGCCGTGGCATCGGACTGCTCGCCAAGCTCTCGGCCTACGCCCTGCAGGACACCGGGCTGGACACCGTGGAGGCGAACACGCGGCAGGGCCTGCCCGTGGACGCCCGCGAGTACGGGGCTGCCGCGGCCGTGCTCAGCGACCTCGGACTCACGGGGATCCGGTTGCTCACGAACAATCCTGCGAAGGTGGAAGGATTGGCCCAGCACGGGATCACCGTGCGCGATCGGTTGTCCCTGGAGGTCGGAGTGGGCGAGTTCAACGCGGGGTACCTGCGGGTGAAGCGGGACCGGCTGGGACATCACCTCCAGCTGGCCTCCGCGCTGCCCGGAGCGGACGCGTGAGCGGCGCCGGCGCACCGCACACCGCGGTGGAGGCACAGGGGCTGCTCGTGGGGCTCGCGAGCGCGAGCTGGCATCCGGCAATCATGGACGGGCTGCTCGACGGCGCCCGCCGTGCGCTCGCGGACAGCGGGGTCACGGACGTGGTCGAGGTGCAGGTGCCCGGCACCTTCGAGCTGCCCGTGGCGGCGGCGCGACTCGCCGGCACCGGCGTGGACGCCGTGATCGCGCTCGGGGTCGTGATCCAGGGACAGACGCCGCACTTCGACTACATCTGTCAGGGTGCGACCGCGGGTCTGACCGAGGTGGCCGTGCGCAGCGGGGTCCCGGTCGGATTCGGGGTTCTCACCTGCGACAACGAGGGTCAGGCCCGGGACCGGGCGGGCCTGGACGGGTCACGGGAGAACAAAGGGTACGAGGCGGCGGTGGCTGCGTTGACGACCGCGGTGGCCCTGCGCCGCCTCGCTGCCGTGCCAACTAGCCTGGCCCCGTGAAGACCTTCGACGAGCTGTTCTCCGAACTCCAGGACCGGGCGCGCACCCGCCCCGCGGGCTCCGGCACCGTGGCCGCGTTGGACGCGGGGGTCCATGCGATCGGCAAGAAGATCGTGGAGGAGGCCGCCGAGGTGTGGATGGCCGCCGAGCACGAGGGTCCGGAGCGCGCCGCGGAGGAGATCTCCCAGCTCCTGTACCACCTGCAGGTGCTGATGCTCGCGAGCGGCCTCGACCTGCGGGACGTGTACGCCCATCTGTGATCCGGTCGCTGGGTCCCGTTCCCGGCGACCGTTCCCGGTGGCTCCCGCCCGCCGCTCTTGGTCTTTTCCCGCCCGCCGCCCAGGGGCTCATCCCACCCGCCGTCCCTGGTCCCACCCCGCCCGCCACCGCCCTGCGGGTCCCGTCGGCCGTCGAGGCCCGCCGGGCCCGCCGTCCTGCCGATCCGGAGGATCCGGTCCATGCTGCGCGTCGCCGTACCGAACAAGGGCTCCCTGACCGAGTCCGCCAGTGCCATGCTCCGGGAGGCCGGGTACCGGCAGCGCCGGGACTCACGTGAACTGGTCATCGAGGATGCCGACAACGGTGTCGAGTTCTTCTACCTGCGCCCCCGCGACATCGCGATCTACGTCGGCGCGGGCACCCTGGACGTCGGGATCACCGGCCGGGACCTGCTGATCGACTCGGGGGCCTCAGCCCAGGAGTCCTTCTCCCTGGGGTTCGCGCGCTCGACCTTCCGGTTCGCGGGACGACGCGGCGTCGCGACGACCGTGGCGGATCTGCAGGGGCGGCGGGTGGCCACCAGCTACGCGGGGCTGGTCGACGGGTACCTGCGCGAGCGCGGGATCACCTCGACCGTGGTGCGGCTGGACGGCGCGGTGGAGACCGCAGTGCAGCTGGGGGTGGCGGATGTCATCGCTGATGTCGTGGAGACCGGCTCGACGCTGCGGGCGGCGGGCCTGGAGGTGTTCGGGGAGCCGCTTCTGCGTTCCGAGGCCGTGGTGATCCGGCGGGTGGGCGCCCCGGCCGACCCGGCCTTCGAGATCCTCGCGCGGCGGTTGCGCGGGGTGCTCGTGGCCCGGCAATACGTGCTCATGGACTACGACGTGCCGGCCGGACTCGTCGAGCAGGCCTGCGCGATCACCCCGGGGCTGGAGTCGCCGACGATCTCGCCCACCGCCGATCCCGGCTGGAAGGCCCTGCGGGCGATGGTGTGCCGGGAGAGCACGAACCAGGTCATGGACGATCTCTATGCCCTGGGAGCTCGGGGGATCCTGGTCACCGGCATTCACGCCTGCCGGTTGTAGGGCGTCCTCCCGCCGCGTCGTCGGTGGGGGGGCCCCGGGGGCCCCACCCACGGGGAGTTCGGGAAGTACCGGCACTGCCGGGAATACACCGACCGCCCGGCCAACAAGGTGGGGGGGGCGGTGACCGCGGCGGTCAGCACCGACAGGTCCCAGTTCTGCATCTTGGCCCCGTCGATCTTGATGAACGGCGTCCCCGTGACCCCGGCCTTGCTGGCGTCGTCGGTGGTCTTCGCCGCCCAGGCCAGGAACACCTGGTTCTCGACGGCCTTGCGGATCTTGGATTCGGGGGCGCCTGCCTGCACCGCGTACTGGATGAGCTGGTCGTCGGTCAGCCCTGCGCTGCCCTCCTCGGGCTGGTTGGCGAAGAGCAGGTCACGGAACTTCAGGAAGCTGGCCGGGGCGTAGTTCTCCACCGCGGCAGCCGCGTTGAGGGCCCGCGAGGCGTAGCTGGTGCTCGAGGCGCGGTCCAGGATCGCGATCGGGTGAATCATGATCTTGACGGTTCCGGCCGCGACCCACTTGTCGTACTGGCTCTCGTTGGTCTGGTGCTCCTCCTTGCAGATGGGGCACTGGAAGTCCTCGTAGAGGTCGATGGTGATCTTGGCGTCGGCGTTGCCCTGGAGGATGGCGCCGTTGACGAGGTTCTTGGGTGAGGCACCCGTGGTGTCCTGCTTGTCCCTGGCGGTCAGGGCGAGGATGACGACCAGGGTCACCACGGCCGCCACCCCGAGGGCGGCGAGGGCGACGACGAGTTGTTTGCGGCGGAGGTCGGCGCGGGCGGCCTCGGCCCGCATGGCGGCGGCTTTCTCGCGGGCGGGTTCGGCCGGCTCGGTGTTGGTCACGGTTCTGCCTTTCGGGTTCGGCCGATGTGCGGCCGGCGTCCGATCGGTGGGGGCCCGGCCCGTACTCGGTGACCGGGTCCCCACCGATGGGGACTACTTGGTGGAAGCGGCCGTGACCGCGGCGGTGAGCACCGGGAGCGACCAGTCCTTCATCTTGACCCCGTCGATCTTGATCGTCGGGGTCGACGTGACGCCGGCCTTGCCGGAGTCGTCCGTGGTCTTGGCTGCCCAGCCCAGGAAGTCCTGGCCCTGGACGGCCTTGCGGATCTGGGCCTCGGGGGCGCCGGCCTGCACCGCGTACTGGATGAGTTGGTCGTCGGTCAGGCCCGCGGTGCCCTCGGCCGGCTGGTTGATGAAGAGCAGGTTGCGGAACTGCAGGAAGCTGGCCGGGGCGTAGTTCTCCACCGCGGCGGCCGCGTTGAGGGCCCTCGAGGAGTAACTGGAGGTGGAGTTATGGTCCAGGATCGCGATCGGGTGGATCATGATCTTGACGGTGCCGGCCTTGACCCACTTGTCGTACTGGCTCTCGTTGGTCAGGTGCTCCTCCTTGCAGACGGGGCACTGGAAGTCCTCGTAGAGGTCAATGGTGACCTTGGCGTTGGCATTGCCCTGGAGGATGGCGCCGTTGACGAGGTTCTTCGGCGGCGCGCTCTGCGCGTTCTCCTTGTCCTTGGCGACCAGGACGAGGATGGTGACCAGGACCACCACGACGGCTGCGCCGAGGGCGGTGAGGGCGACGAGGAGCCGCTTGCGACGGAGTTCGGCGCGGGCGGCCTCGGCCCGCATCGCGGCGGCCTTCTCGCGCGCGGTCCTGACCTGCTTGGCGTTGGTCACTGTGCATGCCTTTCCGGTTCGGCCGGTGTCCGGCCGTTGGCTGGGCTCGGCCGATGACGGCCGAGGTGTGGACTGGCTGTGGCTCCGGACCGCAGGACACTCGCGGTCCCGGTTCGCTCCGGGTCAGGCGGGCGAGGTGCCCTCCGGGGTGGCCACACGGGCGGAGGGTTCGGCGGTGGTCTCGCTCTCGTCAGCAGGCTCGTCGTCCTCGAGCTCGTCGTCCTCGAGCTCGTCGAAGTCCTCGTCGAGGGCCGGCAGGGCATTCAGCCCGAGCAGGCCGTCCAGCGAGAAACGGCTGACCGGCCACCGCACCAGGAACACCGCCGCGAGCAGGAAACCCGTGTCGCGGAAGAGGTCCTTGATGTACCCGGGCACCGCGTCGACGACCGTGGCACCGGTGTGGCCGAAGCAGCCGCAGTCCAGGGACAGACCGCGGCTCCAGGCCATGACGATGCCGAACATGAACATGAGCAGGAGCCCGGCGATCGCCACGGAGGCGAACCGGGTGAGCAGGCCCAGGAGCAGGGCGAGCGCGAGCAGAAGCTCAATGGTCGGCAACGCGTAGGCGAACGGGTGCACGATCGCCTCGGGCACGAGCTTGAACGCGCGCACGCTGCGCACCGTCCCGGCCCGGTCGGTGAACTTCGGCCACCCGGCCGCGAAGAAGACGACCGCCAGGAAGACACGCGCGGCCGTGGACAGCCACGGCTGGAGCGTGGTGAAGCGTCGGGGCATCGGGGTCTCCGGAGGTTCTGCAGGGAGTCGAGGAATGTGGGGCGGACACCGTCGTTCCGCGCGGTTGTCACTCGGTATGGCTGTCGCGCGCAGATGATGCCCGGTACAACCGGTGCCCGGTGTCGCTGGTGCTCGGTGTTGCTGGCACACAGGGCAGATGGTGACGCCTGCCCGCGAGAGGGGCAGCACCGGGTACGGATCCGCTCAGGCCGGCAGCGGTGGCCCGCGGCGCAGGGGCGGCGGAGGGGTGGCCGATGACGCGCCCAGAATCAGGGGTATCGCTGCGACGGCGCGCACAGGTGCCGGCACCGGCCGCGGGAACTCCAGGAGAAGACGCAGCCGCGTGGTCGTGAGCCTGCGCACCAGGGCGAGGGAGGCCGCCGCGGTGGTGACCAGAAGGCTGATCAGGGCGGCGACGAGGACGTGACCGGCGAGCACCAGGACCGCCAGCAGCAAGGACAGCGCGAGCACGTCGGCCGTCGGTCCGGGCGCGTAGCTGCCCGGTGGGCATCCCGGGGACGGGCGGAGCAGAGCCAGGTCGAGCCCGACGCGGGCGCCGCGTCCCATGACCGTCAGGCAGCCGCTGCGGGGCGTGCCGTGTGCGCGGGGGGTCAGACACAGTGCGGCGAGCCCTCCGGCCTGCGCGAGGAGCGAGAGCAGGAGTAACCCGGTTGCCCGGCCCGTGGGCAGGATCCGTGCGATGACGACCCCGGACAGGAGCACCGCGGTGGCGGCGAACAGATCCGGGACCGAGGGGGTCGGCATCGAACCCTGTCGGGTGAGCCGGTCTCCGATCAGGACCACGGGCACCATCGCGGTGGCGCAGAGCAGCGCGCGGGCGGGGTGCCGATCGGCACCACCCGTCCGACGTCGCTGGGCCCCCGGGTGCACGCCCCGACGGGGCGGGATCACAGGGACCTCGTCCGGTGCGAGGTCACAGGGACACGGTACGAGGTGTGCGGCCCGGATCACAGTGTCCCGGCCGCGTCGGACGCGACTGTGAGCCACTTGGGGGCCGGAACACAGGTTGCGCACAGGAAATCGACCCGCGGGACGTGGCCGGGGCAACTCAGGATCAGATCCGCCGGACGGTCTCCCGGAACCGGCGGACGGCGTCGGCCGGGCCCACGACCTCCACCTCGGCGACCGCGGTGCGTCCGAAGGCGTGCAGGACGAGCTCGGGGACCGGGCCGCGCAGCTCGACCGCCTCGGGACCGGGACGCACCTGGGCCACCGTGCCGTCCGGACCACGCAACCGCACCCCCGTGGGCACGCCGCGGTAGAGGAACCGAGCGCTGCCGCGTACGGACCGCCAGAGCGCTTCGAGCTGGTCCGGGGGCAACGACCGGGGCGTCCAGCCGGGGACCGCACGCAGCACGTCCTCGGTGTGCACGAAGAACTCGGTGAGATTCGCCCGCTCGTCGATCGCGGGCAGGGTCAACGGCGAGAGCCGGGGCGGTCCCGAGCGGACGAGGGCGACCAGGTCGGTGTGGGGCAGGCGGGCCCGGCGACGGCGCACCCGCTCGGTCCAGGGAGCGAGCCCGGGCACGAGCAGCCCGAGCGCGGCGTCCGGGCGTCGTTCCCGGATCACCACGTGGGCGGCGAGGTCGTGGGCGGTCCAGCCCTCGCAGAGTGTGGGCGAGCCGGGGGCGGCGCCCTCGAGTGCGTCCGCGAGTTGGGCACGCAGGACGGGCACGAACCGGGTCATGGCCTCTCCCTCCGGGCGGTACCGACTGCCCTTCCCCGCTCCGGCCCCCGAAACAGCGGGGGTGGCGCGGGACGACAGGGTGACCTCCACGGTAGGAGGCGGACACCGAGCCGACCACCGGGGACGGCCCCGACCACCGGGCGCCGAACCGACCACCGCTGGGCGCGGAGGTGGGCGGTCCCTGCCCGAGGACGAGCTCCCTGCGGGAGGGGACGATGTCCCGGACGGGACCGGACCCCGGGATGGCAGGATCGGGCCATGGACGCGCGGGTACTCCACTCCGACCTCGATCCGGCGGTGGCCGATCGGCTGAAACGTGACGCCGAAGGGCTGGTCTGTGCCGTGGTCCAGCAGCACGACACCCGCGAGGTGCTGATGGTCGGCTGGATGGACGACGAGGCGCTGCACCGCACCCTCACCAGCGGCCGGGTGACCTTCTGGAGCCGTAGCCGCCGGGAGTACTGGCGCAAGGGGGACACCTCGGGGCACCTGCAGTTCGTCCGGTCCGTCGCGCTCGACTGCGACGGGGACGCCGTGCTGGTCGAGGTCGACCAGGTCGGAGCGGCGTGCCACGCGGGTACGCGTACCTGCTTCGACGTCGGCGATCTGGGTGCCCACGACGGGGTGGCCTCGCGCGACGGGGTCTCGCCGGCCCGCCCCGAGGTTTCGCCGTCGCACGTCCAGGAGTCCGCACCCACCCAGGAGCGCTCGCGATGACCACCACCACCGCGCAGTCCGCGCCCGCCGGCGAGTCCGGGGAGGCCGCCGAACAGCCCGATCTGCGACTCGGCGTGACCTGGCCGGACCTGGCGACCTTCCGGACACTCGCCGCCGGGCGCCGGGTGATCCCGGTCGTTCGGCGGTTCCTGGCGGACGGCGAGACTCCGGTCGGTCTCTACCGCAAGCTGGCCGAGGACGCCCCCGGCACCTTCCTGCTCGAGTCGGCCGACCACGGCGGGGCCTGGTCGCGCTGGAGCATCATCGGCGCGGCGAGCCGGGCAACCCTCACCGAGCGGGACGGCGTCGCCGCCTGGGTGGGCTCTCCGCCCGTGGGCAGCCCGACGGACGGCGACCCGCTGCTCGCCCTGCGCGACACCCTGGCCGTCCTGGCGACCGAACGGTTGCCCGGTCTGCCGCCGCTCACCGGGGGCATGGTGGGGTACCTCAGCTGGGACACCGTGCGACGCTGGGAGCGGCTGCCGGTGGACACGGTGGACGAGCTCGGTGTTCCCGAGCTGTCCATGAGCCTGGCCACCGACCTCGTGGTGCTGGACCACGCGGATGCGACCGTGCTGCTCGTCGCGAACGCGATCAACTACGACGCCACGGACGAACGGGTCGACGAGGCCTGGACGGACGCGGTGGCACGCCTGGACCGGATGTCCGCGCAGCTCGCCGTGCCGGCGCCGAGCACCGTCGCCGTCCACGACGCCCCGGTCTCGACCGCAGGCACCCGGGAGCGCACGTGCCAGGAGGACTACCTGGCCGCGGTCGAGGCCGGCAAGGAGGCGATCAGGGCAGGTGAGGTCTTCCAGGTCGTGCTCGCCCAGCGGTTCGACCTGGACTGCACGGCGGACGCGCTCGACGTCTACCGCGTCCTGCGGGCCTCCAACCCGAGCCCCTACATGTACCTCTACCGCACCCGCGACTCGGCGGGGCGCCGTCTGGACGTCGTCGGCTCGAGCCCGGAAGCGCTGGTCAAGGTGAGCGCGGGCCGGGTGATCACGCACCCGATCGCGGGTACCCGCTGGCGCGGGGAAACCCCCGCCGAGGACCTGCGCCTGGCCGAGGAGCTCCTCGCCGACGAGAAGGAGCGGGCGGAGCACCTCATGCTCGTGGACCTGGCCCGCAACGACCTGGGGCGGGTCTGCCGGGCCGGCTCCGTCGAGGTCGTCGACTTCATGTCGGTCGAGCGGTACAGCCACGTCATGCACCTGGTCTCGACCGTCGAGGGCGAGCTCGCGCCCGGCCGGTCCGCCTACGACGTGGTGCAGGCGACCTTCCCCGCGGGCACACTGTCGGGGGCGCCCAAACCGCGTGCGATGGAACTGATCGAGGAACTGGAGCCGGTCCGCCGGGGCCTGTACGGCGGGGTCGTCGGCTACCTCGACTTCGCGGGTGACCTCGATCTGGCGATCGCGATCCGCACGGCGTTGGTCCGGGAAGGCGTCGCGCACGTGCAGGCAGGTGCCGGGATCGTCGCGGACTCCGTGCCGCTGCGGGAGGACGAGGAATGCCGGAACAAGGCCGCGGCGGTGCTGCGGGCGGTGGCCACGGCCCAGACCCTGCGGGGGCTGGGCGGCTGAGCGACGCCCCTGCGCCCGGGCCGGCACGCGGGTCGGTGCCCACCTCGGGATCGGTTCCGCCGGACCCCGCGCGGGAGCCTGCCCCGGGATCCCCGCGGCCGGGTCCTGCGCGAGTGGACACCTCGGGATCTACCCGGCCGGGTCCTGCGCGAGAAAGAGGCGGTTCGCTGCCGCGTGGTCGCGGACCGGCGCTCGCGGTGCTCGCCGTGGGAGCGGTGGCGGTGCCCCTGGCCGCGAGCCGGGCCTGGGCCGGCGCCTCGCTGAGTGGAGTGCCCGGCACCCACACGGTGCACGTGACCGGAGGGTCGGCGGTGCCCGCGGTGCCGGTGTTGTGGTTGGTGGCTCTGGTCGCGGGTGCGGTGGTCCTGGTGGGCGGGCGTTTCGTGCGGCGGGTCGCTGCGGTGCTCGTGGGACTCGCCGGTGCCGGATGTGCCGCGCTCGCCGCCTCCGCGACCGCGCGGCCGGGCGAACTGGTCCGTGACGCGACCTCGGCGGTCACCGGTACGGCGTCGAGGGCCCCGATCCATGCCGCCACAACCGGGTGGCCCTGGTTGGCAGTGGCAGGCGGGCTGTTCCTGATCGCAGGTGCCGCCGCCGGGCCCTGGTGGCGTCGTGGTCCGTCACCGATGCGGGGGGTTGCGACCACCCCGGACCGGGGGCCGGCACAGGAGGGGAAGCCCGGAGCGCCGGGTCCGGGCGGCGCCCGGGGTCCGGCTCCGTCCTCCGGGCCCGGTTCGTCGCTCGGCGCTGGGTCGTCGCTCGGGGCTGGGTCGTCGCCTGCAGCGGGTCTGGGCGGTGCCGCAGCCTGGGACGCCCTGTCCCGGGGCGAGGACCCCACCGCCGACGACTGAGCCCCGGGCTGGGAGCCCCCGCCGACCGGTGGCCGGACGACGGGGTCGAGCAGCCCATGGCCGGCCTGCGGCCGGACGACGGGGGCGAGGAGTTCACTGGGAAGTCGGCGGCACCGCGCGACGAGGCCCTGATCAGAACCGTGCGGGCACCGGCTGGCACCGTGCGGGCACCGGCTGGCACCGTGCGGGCACCGGCTGGCACCGTGCGGGCAC
>CAZOWW010000012.1:0-14341 GCA_964583765.1 uncultured Kineosporiaceae bacterium | reverse complement strand
CGGCTGGCGCCGGCTGACGCCGCGTGGGGTGCCAGGCCGGGGGCGTTCCGGGAGGCCGGGGTGAGACGTCGGTGCCAGGATGGAGACGCCCTCCCGGGCATCGCTGCGGTCCGGCACAGGGTCGCGACCTGGCATCGGGTCGTGTCCGGTTCGGCCCGCGCAGGCGGTCGTCCGGAGCCGCAGGCAGTGGTCCAGGGGATGCCGGCTCGGACGCGATCGGTCCCGGACCCACGAGCTCGCGGTCGAGCCCGGAGCGGTCCACGACGCGGTGCCTGCCGCGGGGGCCCGCGGGCAGCGGCGAGGACTTGTCCGGCGGACCGGAAGGACGGAAGATCGCGATGGTCGGCGCACCCTTGCGCAGGAACGTTCCCGCCGTACCCACGCCCCCGGAGATCGACGACCGGCACGGGAACACTCCCGCCGCCTGGACCACGGTCGCGGTGATCATTGCGGGCGCGTTGGTGATGGCCGCGGCCGTGGTCGTTGTCTCCGTCCCGGTCTTCGTCGTGGGGGTGGCCGTGGCGGCCCTGGGGCCGCTCGTCGGGTGGGTGCTCGCCGCCCGTGGATACGGCGTCGGGGGACACGGCGCGCGCGGGCAGGATGCGCTGCGACCCGGCGGGTACGAGGCCGACGCGGGTTCAGGGGGACAGCCGGATCCGGGGCGGGGGAACGGGACGTCCAGGGACCCGGTGCGAGCAGGTGGGGCTCGCCGGGATCCGGCGCATGCCCCGGCGAGCGGGTGGGGGAGCGCCGGTTCCGACGGCGGTGACTAGCTGCGCCGTCCGGAGAGTTTTCTCACACGACCCGTGGGGAGGGTGACCCGTACGGCTCGGGGCGAGAGTGACGCATCCCCGTGAGAGGGAGCCCGAGCAGGTACCGCGAGGACGCCGACTCGCTGCAGGTGCGCACCCCGGAGGAGGGAGTCCGCACGCACATGATGGGCGGCTTGCGGCGGATCGTCCGGTGAATCCGGTGACCGGGATGTCACCCGAGCGGTCCCCGGGGTCGCGCAGGCCGTCCATGGGCGGCGAGCGGGGGCCATACTGGTCGGTCCCAACGCCCGTAGGGTGGTCTCCAGCCCCTCCGGATCGAGGAAAGTGAGCGCGCGTATGTCCGATCCCAACTACAGCACCGGTGGTACCCGTGAAGGAGGAGTCGCGAGTGCCTTCATGAGCGGGCTGACGGACTTCAAGTTCACCCGCTTCGTCTCCTTGAAGATCATCACCACGGTCTACCTTCTGACCTTCATCCTGGTGACGGTCGCGAGCCTCGGCATGTTGCTGACGGCGTTCCAGGCGAGTCCCACGAGCGGCCTGATCGCGCTGATCATCCTGGGCGTGGGTTGGGTCGTGTTGATCGCGTTCGCCCGGATCTCCCTGGAGCTGTTCGCCGTCGTCTTCCGCATCAGCGACAACACCACCGCGATCGCCACCGGGCTGGACGCGCTCGCGCGCGCCCTGACGACCGCCCAGGCGCCACCGGCTCCCCAGGCCCCGCCCGCTCCGCCGACTCCGTCCGCTCCGCAAATGCCGTCCGCTCCGCAGATGCCGTCCTCCGCCCCGGTGCAGGGAGGCAGCGGTTACTACGGCGGCGGCACCTCCGCCTACTGATCGATTCCTTCTGCTGACCGATCCCGCCCACTGATCGACACCGCCGCTGCGCTGCTCCTGGGGTCGTTCACGCACGGGTGCCGGCAGGGGCTCGTCGCGCGACGCGCCCACCGGTTCCCGTGCGTGGAACGGCCCCTGGCCGGGCGCCTCCGGCGTCGGTACGGGACCCCGGCCAGGCGCCTCTTTCGCCGTGGGTACCATCAGAGCCACCTGACCGCCACCGACAGGGGGTCCCTCGTGACTGTGCTCGACGACATTCTCGCGGGGGTCCGCGAGGACCTCGTCGACCGTCAGGCCCGCACCAGCCTGGCCGCGCTGCAGGAGCTCGCCGAACGGCGACCCTCGGCCATGGCCGCGGAGGGGGCGCTGCGTGACGGCGATGCCGTCAAAGTGATCGCCGAGGTGAAGCGGTCGAGCCCGAGCAAGGGCCCGCTCGCCGCGATCGCCGATCCGGCGGGTCTGGCCCATGACTACGAGTCCGGCGGCGCAAGCGTGATCAGCGTGCTGACCGAGCCCCGGCGCTTCGGCGGGAGTCTCGCCGATCTGGCCGCGGTCCGGGCCGCCGTGGACGTGCCCGTCCTGCGCAAGGACTTCGTCGTGAGCAGCTATCAGGTCTGGGAGGCACGCGCCTACGGCGCCGACCTCGTCCTGCTGATCGTGGCCGCTCTCGAGCAGGAGGCCCTGGTCTCCCTCGTCGAGCGCGTGCACTCGCTGGGGATGACCGCCCTCGTCGAGGTGCACGACGTCGAGGAAGTGCACCGTGCGGTGGACGCCGGGTCCCGGGTGATCGGCGTCAACTGCCGGGACCTGAAGACCCTGCAGGTGGACCGGACCACCTTCGCCCGGGTGGCGCCCACCGTGCCGACGGAGATCGTGCGCGTGGCCGAGTCCGGGGTGCGTGGTCCCCACGACGTGCTGGAGTTCGCCCGGTCCGGTGCGGACGCCGTCCTCGTGGGCGAGAGTCTGGTCACGGGCAAGGACCCGCGGGCCGCGGTCGCGGACCTGGTCGCCGCAGGTGCCCACCCGGCCCTGCGGGCGGCACGCCGGTGACCGCGCACGCCCCCGAGCTGAGCCTGCGCGAGGCGCACGGGCCGTACTTCGGCCGTTTCGGCGGCCGGTTCGTGCCCGAGGCCCTGGTCGCCGCACTCGACGAGCTGGAGCGGGCCTTCGCCGAGGCGATGGCGGATCCGGGTTACCAGGAGCAACTGGCCGAACTGCACCGCAGTTACTCGGGCCGGCCGAGCCTGCTCACCGAGGTGCCGCGGTTCGCGGCCCATGCGGGCGGTGCTCGGGTGTTCCTCAAGCGTGAGGACCTCAACCACACCGGCTCACACAAGATCAACAATGTGCTGGGGCAGGCACTGCTCACGGTGCGCATGGGCAAGAAGCGGGTCATCGCCGAGACCGGCGCCGGGCAGCACGGGGTGGCCACCGCCACCGCCGCGGCGCTGCTCGGGCTGGAGTGCGTGGTCTACATGGGGGAGGAGGACACCCGGCGCCAGGCCCTGAACGTGGCCCGGATGCGCCTCCTCGGCGCGACCGTGATCCCGGTGAGGACGGGTTCGCGCACCCTCAAGGACGCCATGAACGAGGCGATGCGTGACTGGGTCACCAATGTCGAGCACACGCACTACCTGCTCGGCACGGTGGGCGGCCCGCACCCCTTCCCGACCATGGTGCGCGACTTCCACCGCGTGATCGGCCTGGAGGCCCGCGAGCAGGTACTCGCGGCCACGGGGCGGCTTCCCGACCTGGTGTGCGCCTGCGTGGGCGGCGGCTCGAACGCGATCGGCATCTTCCACGCCTTCCTCGACGACCCCGAGGTCGCCCTGCTCGGCGTCGAGGCCGGCGGCGAGGGCTTGGAGACCGGCCGGCACGCCGCGGCGATCGGCGGGGGAATGCCCGGCGTGCTGCACGGCAGCCGGACGTTCATCCTGCAGGACGAGGACGGTCAGACCCGGGACAGCCACTCCATCTCCGCCGGGCTGGACTACCCGGGTGTGGGGCCGGAGCACTCCTGGCTGCACGAGACCGGCCGCGCCCGGTACGAGTCGGTCACCGACACCGAGGCGATGGAGGCCTTCCGGCTGCTCTGCCGCACGGAGGGGATAATCCCGGCGATCGAGAGCGCCCACGCACTGGCCGGGGCGTTGCGGGCGGGACGCGAGCGGGGCCCCGGCGCGATCCTGCTCGTGAACCTGTCCGGCCGCGGGGACAAGGACGTGGACACCGCCGCCCGCTGGTTCGGCCTGCTGGACGAGCCGCAGAGCCCGACCGGCGAGCCGGGGAGCCCGGCGGAACCGACGGACGCGGTCGAGGTGCACAGCGCCGAGAACCTGATCGACCGGGAGGAGCCCGCGTGAGCGCGCGCAGCAGCCGCGAGGCCCTGGACCGGGCCCGGGCCGAGGGCCGCGCCGCCCTGGTCGGCTACCTCCCTGTGGGCTACCCGGACGTGCCGACCTCCGTCGAGGCGGTCCAGGTGCTGGTCGAGGCCGGGGTGGACGTCATCGAGCTCGGCATCCCCTACTCGGACCCGCTCATGGACGGGCCGGTGATCCAGTACGCGGTGGACGCCGCGCTGCGGGGCGGTACCCGCACCCGCGACGTCCTGGCCGCGGTGCGCACGCTCTCCGCGGGGCCGGCCCCTGTCCTCGTCATGACGTACTGGAACCTCGTCGACCGCTACGGCGTCGACCGTTTCGCCGCGGACCTGGCCGAGGCGGGCGGGGCCGGCCTGATCACCCCGGATCTGATCCCGGACGAGGCCGCCCCCTGGATCGCCGCGAGCGAGCGGCACGTTCTGGAGCGGGTGTTCCTGGTCGCGCCGTCCTCGACGCCCGAACGCCTGCGGATCACCACGGCCGCGTGCCGGGGCTGGGTCTACGCCGCCTCGACCATGGGCGTGACCGGGGTGCGCAACCAGGTGGGGTCCGGGGCCGAGGAGCTCGTGGCCCGCACCCGGGCGGCCGGCGCCGAGCGCGTGTGCGTGGGTCTGGGGGTGTCCACCCGTACCCAGGCCGCCGAGGTCGCCGCCTTCGCGGACGGGGTGATCGTGGGCTCGGCCTTCGTGCGGTGCCTGACCGAGGCCCGTGACCGCTCCGCCGGGCTGACCGCGCTGAAGTCCGTCGCCGGGGAACTGGTCGAGGGCGTGCGCGAGGCCGCCAGGACGGTTCCCGCGTGATCGGCACCCTGCTGGCCACGCTGCCCAGCCCCACCCGCTCGGTGTGGCACGTCGGGCCGGTGGCCCTGCGCGCCTACGCGGGCTGCATCATCGCCGGCATCATCGCCGCGATCTGGTTGGGGGAGCGGCGCCTGCAGGCCCGCGGCGTGCGGGCCGGGGTCGTCATGGACGTGGCGGTCTGGGCGGTGCCCGCCGGGATCATCGGTGCGCGGCTGTACCACGTGCTCACCACTCCGCAGCGGTACTTCGACACGCCCGGCCATCTGGTGGATGCCCTGAAGATCTGGCAGGGCGGCCTGGGGGTCTGGGGCGCCATCGCCCTGGGCGGGGTCGGTGCCTGGATCGGCTGCCGGCGGGCCGGGGTGCGCCTGCCCCTGTTCGCGGACGCCGTGGCCCCGGGCATCGTGATCGCCCAGGGGATCGGCCGCTGGGGCAACTGGTTCAACAACGAGTTGCACGGGGCGACCACGAACCTGCCCTGGGGCCTGAAGGTCTACGACTTCGGCGATCCCAACCAGGGAGTCGCCCAGCGCGACCTCAACGGGCATCTCAAGGTGGAGGGCGTGTTCCAGCCCACCTTCCTCTACGAGTGCGTGTGGGACCTCGGCCTGGCCGGGGTGCTGCTCTGGGCCGACCGGCGCTTCCGGATCGGGCACGGGCGGCTCTTCGCCTGGTACGTGGTCGGCTACACCCTGGGCCGGGGCTGGATCGAGGCGTTGCGCACCGACGACGCGAACCACATCCTGGGCCTGCGCCTGAACCTGTGGACCAGTGCCCTGGTCTGCCTGGGGGGTATCCTGTACCTGATCCTGTCGGCGAAGGCCCGGCCCGGGCGCGAGGACAGTCCGTACCTCGACCGGGTTCCCGCAGGGGACCTTGACCGGGGGGCCGCGACCGCAGGGGGCGAGAGCCCGCTCGAAGGAGCGGTGCAGGACGACGAGGTGTCTGCGGAGGGCGCCGGGACCGTCGAATCCCTCGACGCGACGACGAGGTCTCCGCAGGCGAGCAGCGATGCCGGGACGGCGCAGGACGCCGACGCGGCGAAGGCCGAGCAACCGGGGTCCACCACCCGACCGGGGTGAGGGACACGCTCCACGGCCGTCCGCGGTACTGCGAGGCCACAAAGACTCGCGGGTCAACGCGGGACCGATGAAGGTTACGGGTCGGTATTCCGACCCATTACAGTGACGTCACCAAACCCGCGGGCCAGCGTCGTCCCAGGCGGACGACGCGGTACGTGAGGACAGGCGATCTCGCCTGGCTCGTCTCGTTCGTGCCGGCCGTCCATCCTGAGCAGGCCTGTCCCGATCGACGACGAGGTGCCCACATGCTCCCGCCCTACCGGCGCTTCTCTGCCCTCCCCGGTCCGTCCGGTCTCTACGACGCAGGACATGAGCACGACGCGTGCGGTGTCGCCTTCGTGGCCACCATGCGCGGCGAGGCCGGACACGACATCGTCGATCTGGCGCTGACCGCCCTGCGCAACCTGGAGCACCGCGGTGCCACGGGAAGCGAGCCCGACACCGGCGACGGTGCGGGCATTCTCACCCAGGTCCCGGACGCGTTCCTGCGCGAGGTGGCGGGTTTCCCGCTGCCGCGGGCGGGCCACTACGCCGTGGGTACGGCCTTCCTGCCGGACGACGAGGTCGCGGCGGCGAAGGCCGAACGGCAGATCGTGCGCATCGCCGCCGAGGAGGGCCTGATCGTCCTGGGCTGGCGCGACGTGCCGACCACCACGGGTCTGGTGGGAGCCACCGCCCAGGCCTGCCAGCCGCGCTTCCGGCAGCTGTTCGTGCGTTCGGTGCGGGACGGCGTACGCGGGGTGGAGCTCGACCGGCTCGCCTTCTGCCTGCGCAAGCGGGCCGAGCGTGAGGTACACGTCTACTTCCCCTCGCTGTCGGCGCGGACCCTGGTCTACAAGGGCATGCTGACCACCGGTCAGCTGGAGCCGTTCTTCCCGGACCTGTCCGACCGGCGGTTCGCCACCGCGCTCGCGCTCGTGCACTCGCGGTTCTCGACGAACACCTTCCCCTCGTGGCCCCTGGCCCATCCCTTCCGCCTGATCGCGCACAACGGCGAGATCAACACGGTCAAGGGGAACCGCAACTGGATGCGGGCGCGGGAGAGCCAGCTGGGCAGTGACCTGATCCCCGGGGACCTGAACCGGCTGTTCCCGATCTGTACCGAGGGCGCCAGCGACTCGGCGTCCTTCGACGAGGTTCTCGAGCTGTTGCACCTGGGCGGCCGGTCGCTGCCGCACGCGGTGCTCATGATGATCCCCGAGGCGTGGGAGAACCACACCGAGATGGACCCGGCCCGCCGGGCCTTCTACGAGTTCCACTCGATGTTCCAGGAGCCCTGGGACGGTCCCGCCTCGATCACCTTCACCGACGGCACGCTGATCGGTGGCGTGCTCGACCGCAACGGGCTGCGGCCCTCGCGGTACTGGGTCACCCAGGACGGCCTGGTCGTGCTGGCCAGCGAGGTCGGGGTGCTCGACCTCGACCCGGCCACGGTGGTCCGCAAGGGCCGGCTGCAGCCGGGCCGCATGTTCCTCGTGGACACCGCCCACGGGCGGATCGTGGACGACGAGGAGATCAAGAACCAGCTCGCCTCCGAGCACCCCTACGACGAGTGGCTGCACGCGGGTCGGATCTTCCTGAGCGAGGTCCCCGAGCGGGAGCACATCGTGCACAGCACGGCCTCGGTCACCCGGCGCCAGCGGGTCTTCGGGTACACCGAGGAGGAGTTGCGCATCCTCGTGGCGCCGATGGCGCGGGCCGGGGCCGAGCCGATCGGCTCCATGGGTCACGACACCCCCCTGGCCGTGCTCTCCGACCGGCCGCGGATGCTCTTCGACTACTTCACCCAGCAGTTCGCGCAGGTCACCAACCCGCCGCTGGACGCGCTCCGCGAGGAGCTCGTCACCTCGTTGGAGACCTCGATCGGTCCCGAGCCCAATGTGCTCGCGGCGACGCCGGCCCACTGCCGCCAGCTCATCGTGCCGTTCCCGGTGATCGACAACGACGAGCTGGCCAAGATCGTGCACCTGAACGCGGACGGCGACCTGCCCGGCTACGCCACCGTGACCGTGCAGGGCCTGTACCGGGTGGACGGCGGCGGCACGGCTCTGGCGGCGCGACTGGACCAGATCTGCGCGGAGGTGTCCGCAGCGATCGCCGAGGGCGCGCGCTTCGTGGTGCTCTCGGACCGCGACTCCAGTGCGGACCTCGCCCCGATCCCGTCCCTGCTGCTGACCGGCGCGGTGCACCACCACCTGATCCGGGAGAAGACCCGCACCCAGGTGGGCCTGATCGTGGAGGCCGGCGACGTCCGCGAGGTCCACCACGTGGCCCTGCTCATCGGCTACGGCGCGGCCGCGGTGAACCCCTACCTGGCCATGGAGAGCGTCGAGGACCTGGTTCGGCGCAACGTGATCACCGGGATCCCGGCCGAGAAGGCCGTGCGGAACCTGATCAAGGCGCTGGGCAAGGGCGTCCTGAAGGTCATGAGCAAGATGGGCATCTCGACCGTGGCCTCCTACCGCGGCGCCCAGGTCTTCGAGGCGATCGGCCTCGGGCACGACCTCATCGCCCGCTACTTCACGGGCACGGTGAGCCAGCTCGGTGGCATCGGCCTCGACGTGATCGCCGAGGAGATCACCCGGCGGCACCACGCCGGCTGGCCGGTCGACGGCATGCAGGACGCCCACCGGCGGCTCGACGTGGGCGGGGAGTACCAGTGGCGGCGCGAGGGCGCCGAGCACATGTTCGACCCCGAGACGGTCTTCCGGCTGCAGCACTCCACCCGCAACCGTCGCTTCGACATCTTCCGGCAGTACACGGCACGGGTGGACGACCAGTCGGCCCGCCTGATGACCCTGCGCGGTCTGTTCACCCTGCGCACCGGGGTACGCGAGCCCGTGCCGATCGACGAGGTCGAGCCGATCTCGGAGATCGTCAAGCGGTTCTCCACCGGTGCGATGTCCTACGGGTCCATCTCCCGCGAGGCGCACGAGAACCTGGCGATCGCGATGAACCGGCTCGGCGCCAAGTCGAACACGGGTGAGGGCGGCGAGGACGTCGACCGGCTGCTCGACCCGTCCCGCCGCAGCTCCGTCAAGCAGGTCGCCTCGGGCCGGTTCGGCGTGACGAGCATGTACCTGACCCACGCCGACGACATCCAGATCAAGATGGCGCAGGGCGCCAAGCCCGGCGAGGGCGGTCAGCTGCCCGGCACGAAGGTCTACCCGTGGGTGGCCCGGACCCGGCACTCGACCCCCGGCGTGGGACTGATCTCGCCGCCGCCGCATCACGACATCTACTCGATCGAGGACCTGGCCCAGCTGATCCACGATCTGAAGAACGCGAACCCGCAGGCCCGCATCCACGTGAAGCTGGTCTCCGAGGTGGGCGTGGGCACCGTGGCGGCCGGCGTGAGCAAGGCGCACGCCGACGTCGTGCTCATCTCCGGCCACGACGGCGGCACGGGCGCGGCTCCGCTGACCTCGCTCAAGCATGCGGGCGCCCCCTGGGAGCTGGGCCTCGCGGAGACCCAGCAGACCCTGGTGCTCAACGGGCTGCGGGACCGGATCGTGGTCCAGACCGACGGGCAGATGAAGACCGGGCGGGACGTCATCGTCGCCGCGTTGCTCGGGGCGGAGGAGTACGGCTTCTCGAGCGCGCCACTGGTGGTCTCCGGCTGCGTGATGATGCGGGTGTGCCACCTGGACACCTGCCCGGTGGGGGTGGCGACGCAGAACCCGCAGTTGCGGGCCCGCTTCTCGGGCAAGCCCGAGTTCGTGGAGACGTACTTCGAGTACATCGCGCAGGAGGTGCGGGAGTACCTGGCCCAGCTCGGCTTCCGCAGCCTCGGTGAGGCCGTCGGGCACGCCGAGATGATCGACACCCGCTCGGCGGTGGATCACTGGAAGGCGTCCGGGCTCGACCTGAGTGCCGTGCTCTCGCACGACCACGTCGGGGACGGGACGCCGCTGCACTGCCAGACGGTGCAGGACCACGGGCTGGAGAAGGCCCTGGACCACACCCTGATCGAGCTCGCCGCGGATGCGCTGGAGCGTGCGGAGCCGGTGCGGATCACCTTGCCGATCCGCAACGTCAACAGGACCGTCGGCACCATGCTCGGGCACGAGCTGACCCGGCGCTGGGGAGCGGACGGTCTGCCGGACGACACGATCGACATCACCCTGACCGGCTCGGCGGGACAGTCCTTCGGGGCCTTCGCGCCCCGTGGCGTGACCCTGCGGCTGTTCGGGGACGCGAACGACTATCTGGGCAAGGGCCTGTCCGGCGGGCGGATCGTGGTGCGGCCGGACCGTGCCGCGGCCTTCGCCGCCGAGCAGAACATCCTCGCCGGCAACGTGATCGGCTACGGGGCCACCAGCGGGGAGATCTTCCTGCGCGGTCAGGTCGGGGAACGGTTCTGCGTGCGCAATTCCGGGGTCGCGGCGGTCGTCGAGGGCGTGGGCGACCACGCCTGCGAGTACATGACCGGTGGCACGGTGGTCGTCCTCGGGCGGACCGGGCGCAACTTCGCGGCCGGCATGTCCGGCGGGGTGGCGTACGTGCTCGACCTGCGCACCATCCGGGTGAACCGGGAGATGGTCGACCTGCTGCCGCTCACCGAGGAGGACGCGGCCCGGTTGCACGAGCTGGTGCGCCGGCACCGGGAGGAGACCGAGTCGGCCGTGGCCTGGCGGCTGCTCCAGGACTGGGACGCAGCGGTGGCCCGGTTCACCAAGGTCATGCCGCGGGACTACGCGCGCGTGATCGCGGTGCGCCAGCAGGCCGAGGCCGAGGGCCTCGACCTGGACGGAGACGAAGTGTGGACTCGGATCATGGAGGCTTCCCGTGGCTGACCCGAAGGGGTTCCTCAGCGTCCGGCAGCGGGAGCTGCCCGCCCGCCGCCCGGTCGACGAACGGCTGAAGGACTGGCGAGAGGTCTACGAGCCGCAGGACCCGGCCGTGCTCAACCGGCAGGCGAGCCGGTGCATGGACTGCGGCATCCCGTTCTGTCACAGCGGGTGTCCGCTGGGCAACCTGATCCCGGAGTGGAACGACCTCGTCTGGCGGGGCGACGGCCGCGAGGCCGTCGAGCGGCTGCACTCGACGAACAACTTCCCCGAGTTCACGGGCCGGCTGTGCCCGGCGCCCTGCGAGACCTCCTGCGTGCTGGGCATCAACCAGCCGGCGGTGACGATCAAGCAGATCGAGGTCAGCATCATCGACACCGCCTTCGCCAACGGGTGGGTCACCCCGCGGCCTCCGGAGCGGCTCACCGACAAGACGGTGGCGGTGATCGGCTCCGGTCCGGCGGGCCTGGCCGCGGCCCAGCAGCTCACTCGGGCGGGCCACACCGTGGCCGTCTTCGAGCGGGCCGATCAGGCGGGCGGGCTGCTGCGCTACGGCATCCCCGAGTTCAAGATGGAGAAGCACCACGTCGACCGGCGGCTGAGCCAGATGGAGGCCGAGGGCACCCGGTTCCGCACCGGCGTGGCCGTGGGCACCGACATCACGGGCCAGCAGTTGCGCGAGCGGTACGACGCGGTCGTGCTGGCGGTCGGGGCCACGGCGTGGCGTGACCTGCCGATCCCCGGGCGGGAGCTCGCCGGGATCCACCAGGCGATGGAGTACCTGCCCCCGGCCAACCGGGTCTCGGTCGGGCGCGAGGTCTCCGGCCAGGTGCTGGCGACGGACAAGGACGTCGTGATCATCGGCGGTGGGGACACCGGCGCCGACTGCCTGGGCACCGCCCTGCGGCAGGGCGCACGTTCGGTCACCCAACTCGAGATCATGCCGAGGCCCTCGGAGGAGCGTCCGGCCGCCCAGCCGTGGCCGACCTACCCGATGCTGTACCGCGTGTCCAGCGCGCACGAGGAGGGCGGGGACCGGGTCTTCGCGGTGAACACCGTGGAGTTCCTCGGCGACGAGCAGGGCCAGGTCTCCGGACTGAGCCTGGTCGAGGTGGAGCTCGTGGACGGCCGCTTCACCCCGGTCGAGGGGTCGGAACGCACGCTGCCCGCGCAACTCGTGCTGCTCGCCATGGGCTTCGTCGGCCCCGAGCGGGGCTCCCTGCTGGACCAGTTGGGCGTCGCGGTGACCGAGCGCGGCACGATCGTGCGTGACGACGCCTTCGCCACCGGTGTCCCGGGAGTCTTCGTGGCCGGGGACGCCGGGCGTGGCCAGTCGCTGATCGTCTGGGCCATCGCGGAAGGACGTGCCTGTGCCGCCGCGGTCGATCGGTGGTTGACCGGAAGTACCCGGCTCCCCTCGCCGATCAAGGCGTCGACGAGGCCGTTGACCGTCTGACCTGCACGAGGCCGCCGGATCCGTCCGGCGGCCTCGTCGCTGCCATGGCCTCTTAATGGGGAGCGGCCTCCTCATCGGTACCGGGAAAGGCCTAGGGTCGAACCATGCGCAGAGCAAAGATCGTCTGTACGCTCGGGCCCGCGACGGACGGGCGAATGCTTGAGCTGGTGTCCGCCGGAGTGGACATCGCCCGACTGAACCTGAGCCACGGCGATCATGCAGAACATCAGCGACGGTACGACGAGGCCCGCCGGGCTGCGGACGAGGTCGGCCGGGCCCTGGGGATCCTCGCGGACCTGCAGGGCCCGAAGATCCGTCTCGGCACCTTCGCCTGCGGGCCGGTGCTGCTGGAGGACGGCCACCTCTTCACCATCACCACCGAGGACGTACCCGGAGACGTCAACTGCTGCTCGACCACGTTCCACGGTCTGCCCGAGGACGCCCGGGTCGGCAACGCGATCCTGGTGGACGACGGCAAGGTCGTGCTGCGCGTCGTCGACGTCGAAGGGCCGCGTGTGGTCACCCGGGTCGAGGTCGGTGGCCGGGTCAGCGACCACAAGGGGCTCAACCTGCCCGAGGTCGCGGTGAGCGTGCCGGCGCTGTCGGCCAAGGACGAGGCGGACCTGCGCTGGGCCCTCCGCCTCCGGGCCGACATGATCGCCCTGTCCTTCGTGCGCAACGCCCAGGACGCCGAGGACGTGCGCAAGATCATGGACGACGAGGGGGTACACCTGCCCGTCATCGCCAAGATCGAGAAGCCGCAGGCGGTCGAGCACCTCGACGAGATCGTCCGCGCCTTCGACGGGATCATGGTGGCGCGCGGGGACCTGGGCGTGGAGCTCCCGCTGGAACAGGTACCCATGGTGCAGAAGCTGGCGATCCAGCAGGCACGCCGGGAGGCCAAGCCGGTCATCGTGGCCACGCAGATGCTCGAGTCGATGATCCAGCTGCCGCGGCCCACGCGCGCGGAGGCCAGCGACTGCGCCAATGCGGTCCTGGACGGCGCCGACGCGGTCATGCTGTCGGGGGAGACGAGCATCGGCAAGTACCCCCTCGAAGCGGTGCGGATCATGTCCCGGATCGTGGAGAACACCGAGGAGCACGGACTCGACCGGATCCCGCCGCTGGGCACCCGTCCCTCCACCAAGGGCGGCGCGCTCACCCTGGCCGCGGTGGAGATCGCCGATCTCCTGGAGGCCAAGTACCTGGTCGCGTTCACGCAGAGCGGGGACTCGGCCCGGCGCATGGCGCGGCTCCGGGCGCACACGCCCCTGCTGGCCTTCACCCCGATCGCCTCGGTGCGCTCTCAGCTGGCCCTGAGCTGGGGGATCGAGACCTTCCTCACCGCGACCGTGACGCACACCGACGCGATGGTGGCCCAGGTGGACGAGGCGCTGGTCTCGATCGGCCGCTGCGTACCGGGCGATCTCGTGGTGATCGTCGCCGGGTCCCCGCCCGGCACCGCCGGCTCGCTGAACATGGTCCGCGTGCACCGGATCGGTGAGGACGGCGACCTGCGGGTGCCCGGTAGGGCGTCGACCGGCCTGGGAACGACCGGCCTGGGAGCGACCGGCCAGGCGACGACGGGCTTGCGGACGACCCTGCCCGGGAGTGACCGGTAGCGCGCTGTCCCGAGGCTGAGGGGTCCGCAGGGGGTGGGCCTGTTCAGCGTCCCGGCCCGGAGGTGGGCTCCGGCGCGGTGGGCAGGGCGAAGTGCGGGTTCTCGATGAGCCCCAGCACCGCGCCGCCCGGTTCGAGCACCGTGGCCACCCGGATGCTGCCCCCGACCTCGTCGATCCCGCTGTCCGGGCGTGCGCCCGCGGCCGTCGCCTGCGCCAGTGCGGCGTCGAGGTCTGCGACACCCCAGTAGGTCACCGGCCCGAGGGCGGGGTCGCGGTGCGGGTCGAGTCCGAGCTCGTAGCCGGCCACCTCGAACCCGACGTAGAAGGGCTCCTCGAAGTAGGGCTTGATCCCGAGGAGCCCGGAGAACCAGGCGGTGCTCGCCCCGAGATCGGGGGCCGGGTAGATGATCGTGCGCAGGCCGAGGAACAGTCCCATGGCTCTCACCCCTGTCGGTTGGATGCTGGTCGTCTCGCCGTACGCGTGACGATGGTCTCAGGACCACTGTGACGGTGCCCACCGACAACCGCGGCCGGTGGGGTCGGAGCGGGGTGTGCGTCAGGTTTGTGGCGCTGGCCAGAGGATGTGGTCGCGGCCGGACT
>CAZOWW010000011.1:0-75073 GCA_964583765.1 uncultured Kineosporiaceae bacterium | reverse complement strand
TCGGGCCCGACCGCATCTCGGCGACGACCCTCCACCAACCTGACTGCCCACCGACGTGACTGCCCACCACCGAAACGACTGCCCACGGGCATGGCTGCGCCACCGGCAAGGCTGTCCACCACCGGAACGGGACCAGGGCCCGGCCACACCACGTGCGGCACGCGCAGCCCAGCGGGACCCGAGGCCCTCACCCACCTGCGCCCGACGCCTTCGCCCACATGCGTAGGAGACGCACGGACAGGCACGCGCATAACCACGTCGGGGGCTCGACCTCGGGCCACCCCGCCGGTGTGACCTGGCGGACGTCATTCGCCGCTCAACCGTCCTGGGACCGGAACCGAAGAAGGATCGGGGTTTCCCACGAGATATCGAGGCAAGGGGTTGAGGTCTGCAATGCGCAAGATCTCAGAGATCCGGGACGCCGTGGTGGCCTCTCGTGGATCCGGGGAGTTGGTGATGTTGAGCATGCGGGTGATGGTCGCCACCGGCGTGAGCCTCAAGGATCCCAAGCCGGAACACGACAGTGATCCTGCCCGAGTCCAGCAGGTACGCAAGGCGTTGACCGATCTGGGAGTGACGGTCTGATGAGCGGATCCACCACGAACACCGCCGCAGCGCGCGGATTCCGCAGCGCCCACACCGCGGCCACGCAGTCCCGGGAGATCGTCGAGGACCTGGTGGCTCAGTTCGGCGAGGACTGCGACCCCCGCCTCGTGCTGACGTTCTTCCACCACGACGCCGACGGCGCCAAGATCACCGGACTGCTCTCCGAGCGCTGGCCGTCCGCCCAGGTGGTCGGCTGCACGACCGCGGGTGAGTTCACCGAGACCCACGCCGGTCAGGGCGGTACCGTCGCACTCGCACTGTCGGGCGAGGTGATCACGAACGCGGCTGCGGAGATCGCCGGCTTCCGCCAGGGCACCTCGGACGGCGTCGACGCCGCGATCGCCCGCCTGGAGTCCGGGCTGGGCAGCAAACTCCGCGATCTGTCACCCAGTACCCACATCGGTCTGCTGATGGTCGACGGCATGCACGGGGACGAGGAACTGGTCAACCAGCGGCTCGGTTTCCACGCCCCGTCGCTGTCCTTCGTCGGCGGCTCCTCGGGCGACGGTCTGGAGTTCACCCGCACCCGCGTCTTCTGCAACGGACGGGAGAGCGACCACGGTGCGGTCTTCGTCGTCCTCGAGGCACGCGTCCCGTTCGTCATCCTCAAGACGTGCAGCCTGCGGCCCGGACCGCACCACTTCACGGTGACGCGCGCGGACGTCACCCAGCGCGTGGTCCACGAGGTGGACGGCCGCCCTGTGCTCCAGGCCTATGCCGAAGCCGTCGGCATCCCGCCCGAGGAACTGGACTCGCAGGTCTTCATGCGTCACCCGTGGGGGGTGATGGTCGGGGACGACCCGTGGGTGCGCAGTCCTCGCGAGGTACTGCCGGACGGCGGTCTGCGCTTCTTCTGCCAGATCCCCGAGGGCATGCCGCTGAGCGTCATGGAGAACACCGACCTCATCGCGGGTATGCGCACCGCGCTGGACGGCGTCCGCGCCGACCTCGGTGGGGCCGCGGGCGGGGCGGTCCTGTTCAACTGCATCCTCCGGCGCCTGCAGATGGACGCCGACGGACTGCACCAGGCCTGGCTGGAGCTCCTGGCCGATCTGCCGACCGCAGGTTTCCACACCTACGGCGAGAGCTGGCTCGGACACATGAACCAGACCTGCACGGGCATCGTCTTCGCCCCGGTCAGCGAGGGCACCACGCCGGGCGCCTGAGGGTCCCGTCGATCGAACCGGGCACGACGCGGCCGAACCGCACGCACCGCGGCCGAACCGAGCACCGCACGATCGAACCGAGCACCGCACGATCGAACCGAGCACCGCACGATCGACCGGAGAACGGATCAAGCGGACGGCCGGGCAGGGCCGGGCGGGTCATCGCACCCGCCCGGCCCTGCCGCGGGGGCCACCCCGGTCAGCACCAGGTCGATCAGTCCGGGCAGCGAGTAGCGCTCGATCCGGGTGCCGGAGTGCATCCAGGCGCCGAGCAGCACGGGCGCGATGAGAGTCTCGGCGACCAGGTCTAGGTCCGCGTCCGGACGGATCTCCCCCTCGCGCACCCCCCGCCGCAGTACCTCCATGAGCTGGGCGCGACGCGGGACCACGACCCGGGCCAGGTACTGCGCGGCCATCTCCGGGTGGACGTCGATCTCCGCGATCAACCGACGCAGCACCGCGCCACCGCCTCGACGTGGATCCCGCCGCTCCTCCCACACCGTCTCGAGCATGATCTCGAGCACCTCGCGCACCGGCCGGTCCTGTGGCAACGGGATCACCGTGCCCCGCACATGTGTGAGGACGTCGAGCACGAGCTCGGCCTTGCCGGGCCACCTCCGGTAGATGGTGGTCTTGGCCACCCCGGCGCGTTGCGCCACCGCCTCGATGGACAGGCCGGTGACGCCATGACGCTGCAGGAGCTCCAGAGTCGCCTCCACGATCGCCTCGTCCGCCTGACGGCTCCGGGGTCGACCCCGCCCCCGGCGCTGGACCGGAGCCTCGCTCACCGTCGGGCCGGGGCCTGGCCGCGTGCCCGCAGCCCGGGCCGCAGCGATGCCGGCAGGAAGGCCACGACCACGAGCACACCGACGACGTCCGCGGCTGCGGCGCCGAGAACCGTCACGTGCATGGCGTGGACGAAGGCAGAGAGAGCGGACTCGCGCAGCGGCCCCAGCGGCGCGAGTGCGGACCGCGGCATCGCCCCCGAGGCCACCTGCTGCGCGGTGCGCCCGATCGCCGCCAGGGTGCCGCCGATGGATTCGGAGGTGTCGCTGCCCCGCACCTGCGCGGGCAGCACCTGCGCCGCGTCCCCGAGCCTGCTCCGGTAGGTCGCGGAGAGGATCGAGCCGAGCACGGCCACGCCGAGGGCTCCCCCGACCTGCCGGATGGTGTTGTTCACCGCGGCACCCGCTCCTGCCCGCTCCCGTGGCACGGCGTTCATCACCGCATTGGTGGCCGGCGCCATGATGTTGCCCATCCCCAGGCCCATCAGGAACAGCAGCACCTCCAGCCAGGGCAGCGGGAGGTCGGCGTCCACCTGGGTGAAGGACAGGAAGCACAGGGCGACCAGGGCCAGGCCGCCTCCGACGACGGTGCGGGTGCCGAGCCGCTCGGCCAGCCGCGTGCTGCGTGGCGCGGCGATGATCTGCCCGGTGGCCATGGAGAGCAGGCACAGTCCGGTCTGCAACGGGCTGTACCCGCGGACGGCCTGGAAGTAGAAGGACAGGAAGAAGGTGGCTCCCATCAGGGCGAAGAAGGTCAGCCCGACCGCCACCGTGGACGCCGCGAACTGCGGCTTGCGGAACAGGGTGACGTCCAGCGCGGGGTTGCGGCTGCGCAGTTCCACCACCGTGAACAGGCCGAGCAGGACGAGGCCGGCCGTGATGGTGCCCCACACCTGAGGGGCCGCCCAGTCCGTGGTCTGCCCGCCCTTGATGATCCCGTAGACCAGGAGCACGAGGCTGACGATCGACAGGAGAACCCCGGGGATGTCGACCCGGCGCGGGTGCGGATCACGCGACTCGGGCACCACGGCACCGATGGCGACCACGGCGACGATCACGACCGGCACGTTGACGAGGAACACCGATCCCCACCAGAAGTGGTCCAGCAGGAAACCCCCGGTCACCGGGCCGATCGCCAGGGCGACACCGCTGAAGCCCGCCCAGATACCGATCGCCTTGGGCCGTTCCTCCGGACTGAAGACATTGCTGATGATGGACAGCGTCTGAGGCTGCACCGCCGCGCCACCGATCCCCATCAGCGCCCGGGTGGCGATCAGGGCCGCGGGCGAGCCGGAGAACGCGCACGCCGCGGAGAACGCGCCGAACAGCACCAACCCGGTCAGCAGCACCCGTTTGCGCCCGAGCCGGTCCCCGATCACCCCCCAGGTGAACAACAGGCCGGCGAAGACCAGCGAGTAGGCGTTGACGGCCCACTCCATGTCGCTCTGGGTGGCCCCCAGCGACTGCTGGATGTTCTTCAACGCGACATTGAGGATGGTGTTGTCGAGGATCACGATCAACAGGCACAGGACCAGGACGCCGAGGATCAACCAGCGGCGCCGGTGCACCGCTTCCGGTTCGCTGGAGGCGACGAGATTCATGGGCGGCACGCTACGACGCCGAATTAGTATACGCAACCGTAGCGTATCTATATTCACCCAGATGTTCCGCCTCGTGGGCCCGACCGGGCCCCCGCGCGGCCGGCACAGCTCGCCCGCCCCCGCACGACCTGCCGCCCGCTCCACGCCACCGGCTCACCCCACGACCAGTCGGTCCCGGCCCTCCTGCTCGGCCCGGTAGAGCGCCGCGTCAGCACGACCGAGCAGCCGGTCCAGGTCGTCGCCCGGCGTCCATCAGGCCAGGCCCGCGCTGAGGGACACCGGCACCGGACCCCCGTTCCGGGTGGGGATCGGCCTCGCCCCGATCCGGGCCCGGGCCGCATCCACCTCGGCGGGGGCGATCGCCCGCGGGGACACCAGGAGCATCGCGAACTCCTCTCCCCGTACCGCCCCAGACATCCACTCGCACCCACGGCCTCCGCCAACCTCGCCGCTCGGCGGCGACCCGGGCAAGGCGCTCGCCGTCGTCCGCGCCCCGCAGGTACCAGGCGATCGCGTCGTGCCAGGCCACCTGGGCGACCAGGCGCAGGTCCCCGACCTCGCGGGCCACGCGGGTCGACCGGCGGAAGGCGGCCTGCGCGAGCCGGTCCAGCCAGGACATCCGCAGCAGGTAGCCCACCCCGCCGTAGGTGCGGGCGCACTCGGGCGAGGCCCCGACCCGGGCGACCAGGTAGCCGGACTGTTCCGGGGCGCAGTAGGTGAAGGTGCCGGCAACGGCCTGGTCCGCCTCGTCCTGCGGCACGCGGGCGCGGCTGAGCAGCCCGAAGTCGATCAGGACGCCCTCCCCGTCCGCGGTGACCACGATGTTCTGCGGCTTGGCGTCGCGAAGCACCAGGTCGCGCCGGTGGGCGACCGCGAGCATGCCCGCGACGTCCTCGCCCAGCTGTGCCACCCGGGCCCACGGCATCGGTCCGGCAGCCTGGAGCACCCGCAGGGTGCGGCCCTCGACCAGGTCCATCACCAGGTACGGCCGCCCCCCGACCCGCCCGACCTCCTGGATCCGGGCCACCCGGGGATGGTCCACCCCGGCCAGGAGCACCGCCTCGCGGCGGAAGGCCGCCTCCAGCTCGTCGGCGTCCGCGACCGGCCCGACCGCCACCTTCAGCGCAGGGCAGGGGCCGGTGCCGTCCCGGCGGATACGAAAGACCGCGGTCCGGGCGCCGCGCCCGAGCTCCTCGAGCACCTCGACCCCGAGGGCCGCGCCGAACTCCCTCGCCACGGCGGTGCGGTCCGCGGTGGCGGGGACAGGTGCGGCGGGACCGCCCGAGCTCCGCCCGTCCTCGCGCGGGGGCATGCTCCGGCCCGGTGCCGTCCCGAGTCCCGTGTCGGCGTTCGTCACCCACTCCCTCGACGTTGGGAGGAGGTCGCCTTGACCGTGGCGGGCGAGGTTCGCCCGGGCCACCCAGCGCGTGCCCGGGCCACCCCGCGCGTGCCCGGGCCACGGGCCGGGGCCGGCCGGGAGAGTCTCCCGGCCGGCCCGTGTCCGGCACCGTGCCCGATCGGCCCGACGGACCGGGCCCAGCTGCCGGAGTTCGATCCCGACGTGCCGTCCCGTGGACGGGACGCCGGGTAGTTCACGGTCAGGACACCGCGAAGTTCATGGTCCGGTCGTCACCGCCCGGGCCGGAACAGGTCCAGGGGAATCGAACCGGCGAGCATCCCGTAGCCCGCGGGGGTCAGGTGCAGGTGATCCCCGGTGTCGATCGAGGCGAGCAGGTCGCGAGGTGCAGCGGGATCCCGGACGACCCGGTCGAAGTCGAGCACGGCGTCGAAGTGATGCGCGGCGCGGATCCAGGCGTTGACCTTCTCCCGGGCCGACTCCCGGTACCCCTGGGCGTCGTCGTAGGAGGCGTTCTGCCCGAAGGGAAGCAACGTGGCGCCGTACACCGCGATGCCCTGCGCATGGGCGCGAAGGATCATCTGTTCGTAGGCGGCGATGAGATCGTCCGCCACCTGGTCCTGGGCTGCCTGCGTGGCGTCCGCGGTCCCGATGTCGTTGACGCCCTCGAAGACCACCAGCCACCGCACCCCGCTCGTGGCCAGGATGTCGCGGTCGAAGCGGGCCAGCGCATTGGGTCCCAGTCCGTCGTGCAGCACGCGGTTACCCCCGGCCGCCTCGTTGATCACTGCGACGTGCTGGCCGGCCACCGTCGTCTGCAGCCGGTCGAGGAACTGGTCCGGCCACCGGTCGTTGCCGTTGGTCGTGGAGCCACGCCCATCGGTGAGTGAGTCACCGAGCACGACCGCGGCTGCCGTGTCCGCGGGCTCCCGGACCTCCAGCCCGCTGAGGAAGTACCAGTGCGTGGCCGTGGTCGCCCCCACCAGATCCGGGTCGGTCACGTGATCACCCGCGATCAGGTACGACGTCGTCCGCGAGCCGGGGTGCGACGTGATGTTCGTGGAGCTCTGCCCGGAGGCCAGATAGACGGTGACGGTGAGGTTCGACCGCGCGGCCACCGAGAAGCGCACCGGGTCCGAGACCATCTCGGCCCCGACCGGCACGACCACCGCCGACCGACCACCGAAGGTCAGCGCGCGGGAGGTGCCGGAGCGGATCCCGCTGACCCCGGCCTGGCCGTCCACGGGCAGAGCGACGGCCGCCGAGGTGATCGGGAGATCGGCACCGCCGAAGGCGTTGGAGAATCGCAACCGCACCTCGCCCCCGCCCACCGAGACGTGGATCGTCTGACGAAGGGTCGTGTCGACGAGCACCTGCCCGTCGCCGGTGAAGGGAGCCGGCGGCATGTTGCCGGGCTCGGTGAGCTGTGGCATGGCCGCCCAGCTGTGCACCCAGTGATCCCCCGCACGGAGGGCGGAGACGACCCCCGCCGCCGACGCGGTTCCCGACTGCGGCGATTCGGCCTGTTGGGATCCGGCCGCCTGCCAGGCCGGCGACGCGACGACGAGGACGGCGATCAGACCCGCGACCCCGGTGACCCCTGCGACAGATGTGAACCTGCTGCTCATGGTGCGGCTACCTCCCACGGTCCGGCGGCCGGTGCCGATCTTCCGCACGGCTCCCTGGCTGCCCCGGACCGGTGCGGCCGAGCACCGGCCCCGTTCCGGACCGGCGATCGAGGACGCGGCCCTCGACGACACCCGCCTCGTGGACACCACCTCCGGCGGCGCGAACATCGACGACGCAGCCTTCGACGGTGCAGTGCTCAGGGACCCACGGCTCTTCGCGAACACGCGGTCCTCAGGAACGCGGCCTTCGAGTGCGCTGCCTTCGCCGGGGCGGGTGCCTTGGCCGGTCGGATGCCTTCGCAGGTCAGGTGTGATCGAGGTCGGGTGCGATCGAGGGCAGGACGGGAGGGTCGTGCGGCAGGACGGGCGCCGCGCCGATCATAGTCTCGACAATTTTCGGATAGATCGTTTCGTACTCCGGAGCGGTAATCTAGACGGCCACGCCCGGTCGCACAAGTGGTCAGGGCACCATGAACCGGACATCCAGCCGGGACAGGGTCGCCAGGAGATCCGGGCCGCTCAACGGCTCCGCGCGCCGTCGGCCAGGCTTCCCGCCACGGGTTGCACCTCCCGACGGGGCCCCGGTCCGATCCGGGCGCCGGGATCCCTCGAACCCTTGACAGGCCCGGCCCGTCCTCGTACGTTGCCCGCCTGGTTCCCGGGGTTTGAGCATGCTCGAAGTTGCAACGTTCCAATCCGATGCGAATCCTCGGACTGTGCCCCGAGGATCCCGACCTCGCCGATCCGCACCCGCAGCCCCACCTGTCCGTGCCCGGGTCCCACCACTCCACCAGGCACGGCCTCGGGTACCGCACGTAGCCCGCCCGGGGGAACGCCCCCCGTCACACCTACCTTGGGATGAGATCGTGAGAACACCTCTGAGACGACAACTCCGGAGCCTGCTCGCCCTCGGCCTGTCCGCCGCGGTCATCGCGTCGCCGATGCTCGTCCTGCAGCCGGCATCGGCGGCCACCCCCGTGCGCATCATGCCGCTCGGCGACTCGATCACCGGCTCCCCCGGCTGCTGGCGGCAACTGCTCTGGCAGCAGCTCGCCAACGCCGGGTACACCAGCGGCATCGACATGGTCGGTTCCCTCAACAACCAGAGCAGCTGCGGGGGCGGAGCCAGCTGGGACGGCGACAACGAGGGCCACGGTGGCTACCTGGCCACCGGCATCGTCAGCAGCAACTACCTGCCGGGATGGTTGTCCTCCGCCAAGCCCGACATCGTGATGATGATGCTCGGCACCAACGACGTGTGGAACCACCTGGCCACGACGACCATCCTGGACGCCTACACGACCCTGCTGGGGCAGATGCGGGCGAGCAATCCGTCCGTGAAGCTCATCGTCGCGCAGATCCTGCCCATGAACCCGAGCGGCTGCAGTGACTGCGCGCAGGGCGTGGTCAACCTCGATGCCGCGATCCCCGGGTGGGCCTCCGCGCACAGCACCAGCCAGTCGCCCATCACGGTGGTCGACCAGTTCACCGGCTTCAACGACGCGGCGGACACCAGCGACGGCGTACACCCCAACAGCACGACGGGCATCCAGAAGGTCGCGGCCAAGTGGTACCCGGCACTCACCGCGGTCCTCACGGCGACCACCGGGACCACGACGACGACCCGGACGACCGTTCCGACGACCACCACGCGGACCACGACCACCACCAGCACGACGACCACCACGACCCGCACCACCGCACCCGTGACCACCACCCGTGCGACCACGACCACCGCCGGTGGGTCGGGGACCTGCTCGGCGGGCTTCGCCATCGGCAGCGCCTGGTCAGGCGGCTTCGTGGCCACCGTGACCGTGACAGCGGGCAGCACCGCGATCAAGGCCTGGAAGGTGACCATGACGCTGCCCAGCGGGGTCGCGGTCACGAATCTCTGGAACGGCACCGCGACCGGGGCCAGCGGCACCGTCCCCGTCAGCAACGCCGCCTACAACGGTGCCCTCGGCGCCGGGCAGTCGACCAGCTTCGGCTTCCAGGCGAGCGGCACGGGGACCGGCACCACCGTCACCTGCACCGCCGGCTGACGGCACAACGGCTCCGGCCCCCGGTGCGGTACCGGGTGGCCGGAGCCGGCCGTGGCACCCGGGTCAGTCCTGCGCACGGGTCCCGCTCAGATCCGGAATCTCCCCATGGCGCCGTGGAGCTCGTCCGCGACGGTGGTCAGCTCGTTCACCACGGTGTCCGCCTCATGGAGACTGCCGCTCGTCACCTGGGCCGCCTCGGCCACGGCGGAGATGCTGTTCGTGATGCCGGTGCTCACGTCGGCGGCCTCACCGATGCTCCGGCTCATCGCGGTGGCGGTCGCGCTCTGCTCCTCCACCGCGGCCGCGATCGTCGTCTGGAACTCGTTGACCCGCGTGATGACCGCGGCGATCCGGGAGATCGCCGCCACGGCACTGCCGGTGTCCTCCTGGATGGCCTGCACCCGCCGGGCGATGTCCTCGGTCGCGTTGGCCGTCTCCTGGGCCAGTTGCTTCACCTCGTCGGCGACGACGGCGAACCCCTTGCCCGCGTCCCCGGCCCGTGCCGCCTCGATCGTCGCATTGAGGGCCAGAAGGTTGGTCTGCTCGGCGATCGAGGTGATCACCTTGACCACGTTGCCGATCTCGGCGGACGACTCGCCCAGCGCCGAGACGGTGTGATTCGTGGACTCCGCGAGTCCGACGGCCTCCGACGCCACCGCTGCGGCCTCCTGGGCGTTACGGGCGATCTCGTGGATGGAGGTGCCGAGTTCGTTCGCCCCTGAGGCCACCGCCTGGATGCTCGCCGAGACGCCCTCGGAGGCCGTCGACACCACCGACGCCTGCCGGTCCGTCTCCTGCGCGGCGCTCGCGATGCCCTGGGTCACCCCGGACAGGCGCCGGGACATGCCGGTGACGGCGTCCGCCCCGGACACCAGCGTGCCCAGCATGCCGCGGATGTTGTCCATCGCCCGGTTCGCCGCGGACGCCATCCGACCGATCTCGTCCCGTGAGACGAGATCCACCGGCGAACGGAGGTCCCCGTTCGCCAAGCGGTCGAGCGCGTCCGACAGGCGCCGGATCTGCCCGTGCACGGCCCGGATCGCGGCGAGGCCCAGACCGAGCGCGACCGCGAGCCCGAGTCCCAGAACCAGCACGAGGAGCAACCGTGCGTTGTTCGCCGCGCTGTCCGTGTCACGGACCGCCGCGGCCGCCGAGGCGCCTTCCGCGGCCTGCAGTTCGGTCAGGGCGGTCCGGACGTTGGCCATGGCCAGGTTGAAGGCCCCCTGGACATCTGTCGGCGGCTGGAATCCGGCGGGCGGGGTCTTGCGCAGCAGGTAGACGTCGCGGAGAGTCGCCAGGGCGGCGAGGTTCTGGCGGAACTTCGCCACGGCGTCCTTGCGGCCGCTGCTGGTACCAGCGGTCTTCTCATAGGCGACGAGCGCGGCCTCCAGTTGTTGGTCGCCTGCGCTGACCCCCTGGGCAGCCTTGGCCTCGGCCGCGGTGTTCCGGGTGAGTTCGGCCTCGACGTAGGCAAGGACGGTCGCGTTCATGTCCGACTGGCTCTGCGTGAGCTCGGCGAGCTGCTGCATGCCCGCCAGGTGCTGTTCGCGCAACTGATGCGCCCGATGTGACATGTCGCCGACCTGCACGAACGCCGTGACCCCGACCGTCAGCGCACACAGGGCGAGGACAACGACCGGACCGAGAGTCTTCAGGGTCAGGCTCGCGTCCGCCGGGGACCAGCGGCGCGTGCGGGTGTCGTGGTCGATCATTCGTCGGCTCCCATTCGATCACGTCCACCGCGGCCGTGAACCGGCAGGTGCAGACCTAGCCACTGTCGGAGCGCCCTCGCGGCGGCTTGAGATCGCCGGGTTCCCCCGCCTGCCCGTCGTGCCCGATCGGCGTAACCGGTCCGGTCTGACGTGGCGCCCCCGGAGTGGCGAGCGGCCGGGAAGTCCACCGGGTATTCACTGAGAGTGACCAGATGGGCGGCTCCGGTGCCGTTCCGGGTCCGGTGTTGTGCGGCAATGGGCGAACTGCCAGGGTATGACCCGCTAGATGACGGATTGCCGTGGTTGTTCCCTCACTGACTGCTGCTGCGCCCATCCGTCCCGGGTTCTCGAGGTGTTCGGGGTCCCGGGCCGGCAGCGGCCCGTGCGCACCGTCCGCCGCACGTGTCCCGCCTCCACGAACACGTGCCCGACCTGGAGAACACGTGCCCCACCCGGGAAACGGGTGTCCCACCCGGGGAACAGGTGTCCCCACCCTGGGAGCACGTGCCCGACCTGGAGAAGAGGTGCTCGGATGCACGACACATCGCGCCACCTGAGACGTTCGTTGAGCCTGGCCGCCGTGGCCGTTATGGTCACGGCAATGGGAACAGCGTCCGCAACCGCCGCGACCCCACCGGTACCGCAGCGCTGTTCCGGTTACGTCGCGCTGACGTTCGACGACGGACCGAATGCCGGCAACACGGCCACCCTGTTGGCCACCCTGAAGGCGGCCGGGGTGCGGGCCACCCTGTTCAACATCGGCCAGAACGTCGAGGCCAATCCCGAGCTGGCCCGCGCCGAGGTCGCGGCAGGCATGTGGCTCGGCAACCACAGCTGGGATCACCCGTACATGACCCAGCTCAGCACCGCCGACCAGCTGGCCGAGATCGCCAAGACCCAGCGCATCATTCGCCAGACCACCGGCGTGGTCCCCCGCCTGTTCCGCCCCCCGTATCTCGACACCAATGACGCCCTCCGCGCGGTGGAGAAGCGCTTCGGCCTCACCGAGATCAATGCGGACGTGGACTCCCGGGACTGGGACAACACGAGCACGGATCAGATCGTGGCGAATGCCCAGCAGCTCCAGGCGGGCGGCGTCATCCTCATGCACGACTGGCCGCCGAACACGATTGCGGCCATCCCGCGAATCGTGGCCGATCTGCACGCCCGCGGTCTGTGCGCCGGGATGATCTCCCCCCGCACGGGCAAGGCGGTCGCCCCCTGCGGCCTGCCCGTGCACCCGCGCCAGGCTTCCGATGCCTCCTGGCCTGCGGACGAGCGCAGCGCAGGGCTACCGGCCGCCCGCAGCTGACCCCCGCCGACCCCCGCCGAGTCCCGCCGCGGACGATCTCCACGACGAGCGAACTCCGGCTCGACCGAACCGCGGTCCGGGCAGACCGCGGGAATGACCGTGCATGGCTGTGGATCACCGTGCATGGCTGCGTATCACCGTGCAAGACCTGGCACGACAACGACGAGCGCGGCCGCAGGCGAGCGGTCGGGTACGGCCCCAGCGGCAGGTTCGCTGGGGCCGTGCGCGTACCTGCCCCGTCGATGTCCCGGGAGCGGGCATTGCTACTGCGGTAATACCGCCAGTAGCATCAGGGTATGAAGCTCAGCGTCAGCCTGCCGCAGGACGACGTCGAGTTCCTCGACGCCTATGCCCGGATCCAGGGCATCGACTCGCGATCCGCCGCCCTGCAACGTGCGATCGCGCTGTTGCGCTCCGCGCAGCTCGGCGACGCCTACGAGGAGGCGTGGGAGTCCTGGAGCGCCTCCGCGGACGACCTGCTCTGGGAATCGGCCGTGGCCGACGGGTCGGGTACCTGAGTGCGACGCGGCCAGATCCACCTCGTCGGCCTGGAACCCGTCCTGGGCTCCGAGGCCGACAAGACCCGGCCTGCGGTCGTCGTGAGCAACGACGCCGCCAATCGCGTCGCCACCCGGCTCGGGCGGGGCATGGTCACGGTCGTCCCGGTGACCACGAGCACCCAGCGCGTATTCCCGTTCCAGGTGCTCCTGCCCGCCGACCAGACCGGCCTCCCCCGGGACTCCAAGGCGCAGGCGGAGCAGGTCCGATCCGTGGCCGTCGAGCGGATCGGCCGCCGCGTCGGCCGCCTGACCCCCGCCCTGCTCGCCGCCCTCGACCAGGCCCTGCGCGTCCATCTGGGGTTGTAGCGGGCACATCTGCGCTGTTCAGGAACAGCTGGGGTTGTCGCGGGCACAGCTGCGCTGTTGCGGGAACAACTGGCATTGTCGCGGCCGAGAGGTACGACCCGATCCCCGGCAGGCAGAGACGTCAGTCGACCCAGTGCCGAGGACCGTTCCCCAGCAGCTCCGTCACCGCATCCGCCGGTTGTGGCCGGGCGAACCAGAAACCCTGCCCATAGGTACAGCCGGCCTCGCGCAACCATGACCGCTGTTCCTCGGTCTCGATGCCCTCGGCCACCAGTTCCAGCTCCAGGCTCGTCGCCATGGCGACGATGGCGCGCACCAGTTTCTCGCTGCGCGGGTCCGAGCCCAACGGCGCCACGAAGGAGCGGTCGATCTTCAATGCATGAAGGGGCAGGTGGTGCAACGCCTCCAACGACGACTGGCCGGTCCCGAAGTCGTCGACGTGCAGTTGGACCCCGAGGGCGTGCAACTCCGTGAGGATGTCCATCGCCTGTACCCGGTCGTACATCACCACCCCCTCGGTGATCTCGACCGCGAGCTGCCCGGGTTCGAGCCCTCCTTCGTCCAGACAGGCCACGACGTCCGCGACCAGGTGTCCGTGCCAGAACTGACGGTTCGAGACGTTGACCGCGACGCTCAGGTCCGGGTACGCACCGGATCCGCACCAGATCCGCAGCTGTCGACACGCCTCGGCCAGGACCCACCGACCGATCGACGGCATCAGGCCGCACTCCTCGGCGACCGGCAGGAAGGCACCGGGAGCAATCAGCCCTCGGTCAGGATGACGCCAGCGGATGAGGGCCTCGAAGGACACGATCCGCCCGGTCCGCAGATCCACGATCGGCTGGTAGTGCAACTCCAGTTCGCCCGCGCCGACGGCGCGCCTCAGGTCGCTCTCGATGTGCAGCCTCTGGAAGGCCTGGTCCCGCATGCCCACGTCGAACACGGCATGCGTTCCCTTCTGCCGAGCCTTGGCCGCGTACATCGCCAGGTCCGCGTCCCGGATCACGTCCTCGGGGCGCTCGTACCGGCCGCTGCTCAGCGCGACGCCGATGCTCGCCGTGACGACGATGTCCTGCCCGTCGATCATGCACGGCAGGGCGAGTGCAGCACGCAACCGTTCGGCGATCACGGCAGCCGAGGCCTGGTCCGGGAGGTTGTCCAGGAGCACGGCGAACTCGTCTCCGCCCAGCCGTGCCGCAAGGTCCTCGGACCGCAGCCCTGAGCGGATCCGCCCCGCCACCTCCACGAGGAGCCGGTCGCCCGCGAGATGTCCGAGGCTGTCGTTGACGACCTTGAACCCGTCCAGGTCGAGCAGGAACACCCCGAAGCAGTAACCGGGATGCCGCCGCGCCCGCTGGATGCAGGCATTGAGCCGGTCGAAGAACAGGGCCCGGTTCGGCAGGTCCGTCAACTCGTCGTAGAGCGCCGCACGACGCAGGAGTTCCTCCTGGTGTCGCAGGGACTCCAGCACGGCACCGTGGTCCAGCGCGATCGTCACGAGCGCCGCCCACTGGTTCATCACCTCGCGGCCCGTGATGAGCCCCGCCTCCAGCGGGCCCACCACGGCGAAGAACCCCCAGTCGCTGGAGTTCACCCGCATCGGGGCCACGAAGACGATCTCGTCCGCCGCGGGATCCGCCAGCGCCACCAGCTCCACCGGCGGGAAGGCCTCCGCCCGCACGGACACGGGGGCGGTTCCCGGTTCCGATCCGTCAGCCCAATAGGAGCCCACGACCCTCAGCAGGTAATCGCCGCCCGGATCGAGGGAGCCCGCCTCCCACAACCCCAGAGCGGCCGCACGAGCCGAGGTGCGTCCCAACCAGTGGAGCCGGCGTGGATCCTCCTCGTGCCCGCTGCGCAACAGGCTCATGCTCACCGCGTGTTGCGAGCCGAACGCCAGTTCGAAGTGCGCGGAGTCCGAGTAGCGCGCCCGGATCTGGGTGAGAGCCAGCGCAAGGATGATCTCCCGGATCTCGTCCTCGACCCGGAGCCATCCGGCAAGGTCTCCGGGGGACAACGCCGTCTGCGCGAGACCGCGCCCGTATCGGTGCACGCTGCGCATGACACGCACCAGGTCCTCCGGGAGCGGATTGATCTCCACGAGACCGGTGAGAGCGGTGCGCAGCCCCAGGGCCGACGGCGCAGGTCCCCCCTCCACGGCCACCCGCAGGATTCGGGAGATGGCCTCCGACACGGACGCGAGCACGCGTGTGGAGTCCTCGTCCCGATCTGCTCCGAGCACCCGCACCAACTGGGCCTGTAGGGCGTCCGGGGAGTCGATCAGGCCCGTCTCCTCCTCTCCGGCATCCGACCCGCCCATGAGGAGCGTGCTCGGGCAGCCGCAGGACTCCCGGGCCATGAACGCCGTGCCCACGTACACCGGCGTGTCGGGGACCGTCTCCCCGTTGAGTGCGCGCAGCAGCACGTCCACGGCGGTCCGCCCGATCAGGTCCAGAGGCTGCCGCACCGTGGCGAGACCCGGGTCGAGGAAGACGACCTGCCCCATGTCGTCGAAACCCACCACCGCCTGATCCTGGGGCAGCGAGTGACCGCAGGCCTGGAGGGTCTGCATGAGCCCGATCGCATTCGCGTCATTGCCGGTGATCACGGCGGTCGAGGGCAGTCCCGCCGCCATCATCGCCCGTGCGGCCACGGCTCCACCGGTCTGCTGGTTGTTGCCGGTGTCGAAGAAGAGCTCCGGATCGGGCTCGATGCCATGTCCCCGCAATGCCTCGCGGTATGTCTCGAACCGCTCCTGCATGTCACGGATCCGCGGGGAACCAGCCCAGGCGATCCGGCGGTGGCCGTGCGCCACCAGGTGGTCCACGGCGCTCTGCACACCCACACGGTTGTCCGGCAGGATCACCGGGCAGGAGAACCCGGGCACACTGTCGCTGATCGTCACGACAGGCTTGCCCGTCGCGCGGATCGCCGCGAGGTACTCCCCGTCGACCCCGTTCAGGAGCACCGCGAAGGCGTTGATGTGATCCCACGCCACCGGCGGCCGGAACTTCGGTGGGTCGGGCAGATCCAGCGCATACGTGCCCGCTTCACAGGTCTGGACGCAGATCAACCGCCCGCCCACGGCGACGGCCCCCGCGGCCAGCCCGGCCAGGATCTCACCGAAGTAGGCACCACCGAACGAGGTCGACAGGACGCCGATCGTCGGGCCTCCCCGGGAGCGATCGTCCACGACCTTCACTCCTCCGTCCGGAGCTGCACGGCATGATCATCCTGCAGATCTTGCACCAACCACCTGTCTCGACACTCCCCCGTGCTTCTTGAGTGACGCCTGGCCCGTACACCCGGACCGCCGACAGTCCCGGGCAACGCGGGCAGGCGAACCCTGGCGATCACTATCAATTACTCTCCGACACCGATACGCTACCCACTGTGACTTTGGCTCTCGGCGAGCCGTCCGCGCCCGGGCGGGGCGGGGGCGCAGGAACCCCGGACCACCAGGGTCGTGGGCAGCCGCAGGTGCAGCGGCTCCAACTCCGCTCCGCCCAGCAGGTCCAGCAGCATGCGCACGGCGTGGAAGCCCATCGACTGGATCGCCTGGTCGATGGTGGTCAGCGGCGGGCGCGCGAGCGCCGACTCCGGAATGTTGTCGAAGCCGATCACCGACAGGTCCTCGGGCACGCGCAGTCCGAGGGAATCCGCCACCGTGATCGTCTGGATCGCCGAGAGATCGTTCGCCGCGAACACCGCGGTCGGCGGGTCCGTGCTGCCGAGCAATTCCTTCGCCGCGCGCGCCGAAGTCTCCGCCTCGTAGTTACCGTCCCGGATCAGGTCCTCGTCCACGGGAATTCCCGCGGTGGTCAGCGCCTGCCGGTATCCCTGCTCGCGCAGAGCCGCCGACTCCAGGTCCGGACGTCCCGCGAGATAACCGATCCTGCGGTGCCCGAGCTGCATGAGGTGCTCCACCGCCCGGATCGCTCCCGTGAGATTGTCCGAGAGCACCGTCGGCATGTCGGGATGGCCCGCATGCGGGTCCACCGCGACCACAGGAATCTCCGTCCCGCTGTCCACGACGGTCGGGGTGACCAGAATCGCACCGTCGATCAATGTGCCGGCCAACCGGTTCAGGTACCGGCGTTCCCATCCCTGTTGTTCGATCCATCCGCCTGCAGAATAGGCGACCAATTCGTACCGCGAGGTCCGTACCGCGCGGGCGGCCCCCTTGAGCAGTTCAGTGCTGAACGGCTCAAAGTCGGCGACCAGGATCCCGATGACCCCGGTCTCCCTGCTACGCAAGGTCCGAGCGACCAGACTCGACTCGTAACCGAGCCGGTCGATCACCGCCCGGACACGCTCGATCGTGGCCGGGGCGACCCCGTACCGACCGTTCATGACCTTGGAAACGGTGGGCACGGACACCCCGGCGGCGCGGGCGACGTCGCTGATGGTCACACGTCGATGGGGGGGCATGGGTCCAGCATAGCCGTATCGAAATCGTTGTCGATAACGATTGACACAGGCGTCGGAGCCGGACAGACTTCGACGCCACACGAGGTCCATGAACAGGAGGCCCGATCATGCTGACGTCTCGACGGTGCGGCGCAGTCCTCAGCACCGCGTGTCTGATCGCACTGGCCGGCTGTGGAGGCGGCTCGAGTTCCGACGCCAACTCCACCAAGAGTGCCGACAGTAGCAAACCGGTCACCCTCACCTGGTGGCACAACGCGACCGCCGACCCGCTGAAGGGTTTCTGGCAGCAGGTCGCAGACGATTACCACGCGCTCCACCCGAACGTCTCGTTCACGGTGGTCCCGGTGCAGAACGAGCAGTTCAACACCAAGCTCCCGGTGGCCCTGCAGTCGAATCAGCCGCCGGACATCTTCCAGGAGTGGGGCGGCGGCCAGGAAGCCACCCAGGTGGACGCCGGAAAGCTCATGGACCTGACGCAGGCGTCCTCCAGCTGGATCAGTGGGATCGGCGGTCAGGCCGCCGGCTGGCAGGTGAACGGAAAGCAGTACGGAGTCCCGTACAGCCTCGGCATCGTCGGCTTCTGGTACAACAAGGCGATGTTCGCCAAGGCGGGCATCACGACGCCTCCGGCGACCTTCGACGATCTGCTCGCGGATGTCACGAAGCTCAAGGCCGCAGGCCTCACGCCCATCGCCATCGGCAGCAAGGACAAGTGGCCCGACGCTTTCTACTGGGATTACTTCGCGCTGCGTGAGTGCAGCAAGGACACGATCCTGAAGTCGGCCGCGGACTACACCTTCGACGACCCGTGCTGGGTCGCCGCGGGCAAGGACACCCAGCGTCTGCTCGACGCCAAGCCGTTCCAGAACGGCTTCCTGGCCACCCCCGCCCAGCAGGGCGCGGGCAGCTCGGCCGGCATGCTGGCGACCGGCAAGGCCGCCATGGAACTCCAGGGGCACTGGGATCCCGGTGTGATGAGCGGGCTGACCACGTCCAAGGAGGTCCTGGGCAGCAACCTCGGTTGGTTCCCGTTCCCCTCGGTCACCGGTGGCGCGGGCCTGGCGGGTGCGCAACTCGGCGGTGGCGACGGCTTCGCCTGCTCCTACAAGGCCCCGCCGGAGTGCGCCGACTTCCTCAAGTACGTCACCAGCGTCGAGGTGCAGCGCAAGTTCGGTGCCCTGAACGTCGGCCTGCCCGTCATGGCCGGCTCGGAGACCTCGGTCAGTGACGCGAACCTGCAGACCCTGCTGAAGGCCCGCTCCAGCACGCCGTACGTGCAGACCTACCTGGACGTCCAGTACGTCACCAGCGTGGGACAGGCTCTCGACGACGCCGCTGCTCAGCAGTTCTCCGGTGACGCCACGCCCGAACAGGTCGTCAAGCAGATCGCGGACGCTGCGAAGAACCGATGACGACTCCCACTGTTCGGAAGGTGTGGTTCTCCTCCCGCGCGTCCACCCAGGACGCGCGGGAGGGGGGCCGCCCCTCCCGCTTCCGATGGGGCCGCGGGCTGGAGATCTCCGCCTTCCTCGCTCCGGCCCTGATCGTCTACCTGCTCTTCGTCCTGGTCCCGATCGTGCTCGCCGCGTACTACAGCTTCTACAAGTGGAGCGGCCTCGGCCCGCTCAACAACTTCGTGAACCTGGACAACTACCGGCGAGCGCTCAACGACGACGTGTTCCAGAACGCGATCTGGCACAACGCGCTCATCGTGGTCCTCTCGCTCGCGGTGCAGTTCCCGCTCACCCTCGGGCTCTCGCTCCTGCTCAACCGGCGGATGCGGGGCCGGGCGGTGCTGCGGCTGGTGCTGTTCGCCCCCTACGTGCTCTCCGAGGTCATCACCGCGGTGATCTGGTTGCTCATGCTGCAGCCCGACGGCCTGGTGGACCACGCGTTCTCGGCGGTCGGTCTGGGCCACCTCGTCCAGCTCTGGCTGGCCGACAAGCATCTCGTGCTCTACACCATGCTCGTCGTCCTGACCTGGAAGTACCTGGGCTTCGGCATCGTGCTCTTCCTCGCCGGTCTCCAGGGCATCCCGCAGGAGCTCACCGAGGCGGCGGCGATCGACGGCGCCTCGGGATTCAAGGTCGTCCGTCACGTCACGGTCCCGTTGCTCGGTCCCACGATCCGGATCTGGGCCTTCCTGTCGATCATCGGATCCCTGCAGGTCTTCGACCTGATCTGGATCATGACCGGTGGGGGCCCCGGCAATGCCTCGAACACGATGGTCACCTACCTCATCAGTCGAGGATTCGGCCGCTACGCATTCGGTTACGGCAGCGCGGTCGCGGTGATCCTCTTCATCATCTCGTTCGTGGTGGCCCTGACCTACCAGCGATTCGTCCTGCGCCGCGACACCGAGGGCGCCCTGACCCGGATGGTGGGGTGAGGAGATGGCCATGACCGAGACCCCGGCCACGACCGAGACAGCGGCCACGCCCCCCCGGCGCACGTCGAGACGGCGGATCCGGTGGAGTTCCCCCCTGATCCTGGTGATCGTCCTGGCGGTGGCCGGACTCAACCTGGCGCCTCTGGCCTACGTGGTGATCAGCGGCTTCCGCTCCACCGCACAGCTGTCGGAGAACCCGATCGGCCTGCCGCACCCCTGGCGGTTCTCCAACTACACCTCGGTGCTCACCTCCAGCGGCTTCCCCCGGCAGGTGTTCAACAGCCTGCTCATCGCGGTGATGGCCACGGTCGTCGTCGTGGGGGTCGGTTCACTCGCCGCGTTCGCGCTGTCCCGGTACTCCTTCCGCGGGCGTGAGGCGATCTACACCCTGTTCACCGTGGGCCTGCTGTTCCCCGTGGGCGTCGCGATCCTGCCGCTGTACCTGATGCTGCGGGATCTTCACCTGCTGGACACACCGTTCGGGGTGGCCCTGCCCGAGGCCGCCTTCGGAATCCCGCTCACCATCGTCATCCTGCGCCCGTTCATGCGCGCCATCCCGGCCGACCTCGAGGACGCCGCTGCGCTCGACGGCTGCAACCGGTGGCGGTTCTTCTCCCGGATCCTCCTGCCCCTGTCCAAGCCCGCCCTGACGACGGTCTCCGTGATCTCGTTCGTGACGAGCTGGAACGCGTTCCTCCTTCCTCTGCTCGTGATCAGCAATGAGAAGGGGTACACCCTGCCGCTGGGTACCGCGACCTTCCAGACCCAGTACACGCAGGACACGGCCCGGATCCTCGCTTTCACGTCGCTCTCGATGCTGCCCGCGCTCCTGTTCTTCGTCCTTGCGGAGCGTCGCATCGTCGGCGGCCTCACCGGAGCCGTGAAGGGATGACCTCCCCCGGCTCTCCCCACCCCTCCACGCCACCGTCCGCCCCGACCGGCCTGCGCCGGTCCCAGCCGCGGGAGATGTTCACCGTGCTCGACAACTCGACGACGCTCGAACCCACGACCGTGAACGGCCGTTCCGGCACGGACGGCCAACTCGAGCAGGCCCGTGCCCGGTGGACCGATCCGACATTACCCGTGGCCGAGCGAGTGGCCGAGCTGATGTCCGTGATGACGGTCGAGGAGAAGCTGGCCCAGTTGGTCGGGGCCTGGGTGGGGATGCCGGACGCCGGTCTGGACGTCGCGCCGGACCAGCACTCGTTCACCGGGACGCTGCCCCCGCGGGACGTGCTCCTGCGCAACGGCCTGGGGCAGCTCACCCGGATCTTCGGCACCTTCCCCCTGGAGCCGGCCGAGGGTGTGCGACAGCTCGCCGAGCTCCAGCAGGATCTGCTCGACCGGTGCCGCCTGCGCATCCCGGCGGTGGCCCACGAGGAGTGCCTGTCCGGGTTCACCGCGTGGAAGGCCACCGTCTTCCCGATCCCCCTGGCCTGGGCGGCCTCCTTCGACCCGAACACCGTGCTCGCCATGGCCACCGCGATCGGCACGAGCATGCACGAGGTCGGCATCCACCAGGGCCTGGCGCCGGTGCTCGACGTCTGCCGCGACCCCCGCTGGGGCCGCACGGAGGAGACCCTCGGCGAGGACCCCTACCTCGTCGGGATCATGGGATCCGCCTACGTCCGCGGCCTGGAATCCGCCGGGATCGTGGCCACGCTCAAGCACTTCGCCGGGTACTCGGGCTCGCGGGGCGCCCGCAACCACGCCCCCGTGCCCATGGGTCCCCGGGAGTTCGCCGACCTCGTGCTGGTGCCGTTCGAGATGGCCCTGCGTCTGGGCGGGGCGCGCTCGGTGATGCACTCCTACGCGGAGGTGGACGGCGTGCCCCCGGCCGCCGACCACGCGCTGCTCACCGACCTGCTGCGCGAGCAGTGGGGCTTCACGGGCACGGTGGTGGCGGACTACTTCGGGGTGTCGTTCCTGGAGACGGCCCACCATGTCGCGGACTCCCCCGGAACCGCCGCCGCCATGGCGCTGGCCGCCGGCGTGGACGTCGAACTGCCGAGCGTCAACTGCTACGGCGAACCCCTGTTGCGGCTGGTGCGCGAGGGGGTCGTGGACGAGGCGCTGGTGGACCGGGCCCTGGAGCGGGTGCTGCGCCAGAAGTGCGTGCTGGGCCTGCTGGACGCCGACTGGACCGCGGTGCCCCAGCTGAGCAGCCCGATCGACCTCGACCCGCCCGAGCACCGGGAGCTCGCCGCCCGGCTCGCCGAGCGATCCGTGGTGCTGCTCGACAACCCGACCGGGCTCCTGCCGCTGCCGGCCCCGGACTCGGTGGCCGTGGTCGGACCCTGCGCCACGGAACTGCTCTCGCTCATGGGCTGCTACGCGTTCCCCAGTCACGTCGGATCGCAGTACCCCGAGGTCCCGCTCGGCGTGAACATGCCCAACCTGCTGGACGCGGTGCGGGGCGAGTGGCCGGGGGCCACGGTGAGCCACGCGGTCGGGGTCCCGGTGCAGGACGACGACCCGTCCGGCATCGCCGAGGCGGTCGCTGCGGCCCGCGCCGCTCAGGTGTGTCTCGTCGCGGTCGGGGACCAGTCCGGTCTCTTCGGCCGGGGCACCTCGGGCGAGGGCTGCGACGCGGCCGATCTGAAGCTGCCCGGACTCCAGCACGACCTGATCGAGGCACTGCTCGCCACCGGCGTCCCGGTGGTCCTCGTGGTGCTCTCCGGCCGTCCGTACGCCCTGGGGGCCTTCGCCGGGCGAGCCGCCGCGATCGTGCAGGCCTTCATGCCCGGACAACTCGGCGCCCAGGCCGTGACCGGGGTCCTGAGCGGGCGGGTGAACCCCTCCGGCCGGCTGCCCGTGCAGGTGCCGAAGGACCCCGCTTCCCAGCCCACCACCTACCTGCACCCCCCGCTCGGGGGCCCGACGTCGGCGAGCTCCATCGACCCGTCGCCGCTGTACCCGTTCGGCTTCGGGCTCTCGTACACGACGTTCGAGTACTCGGACCTGTCCCTGAGCGCGAGTGAGATCCCCACGGACGGCACCGTGGAGATCTCGGCCACGGTGACCAACACCGGACCGATCGACGGCGCCGAGGTCGTGCAGCTCTACGTGCACGACGTCGTCGGCTCCGTGACCCGTCCGGTACGCGAGCTGGCCGGGTTCCTGCGCGTGGGCCTGCCGGCCGGGGCCTCCCGGCGGGTGCGGTTCACGGTGCACGCCGACCGGTTCTCGTTCACCGGCACGGACCTGCGCCGGGTCGTCGAGCCGGGCACGGTCGAGGTCGGGGTCGGCGGCTCCAGCGCCGACACCCCGCTCACCGCCTCGCTCGCCCTCGTCGGCCCCGCACGCATCGTCGGACACGAGCGGGTGCTCCTCACACCTGCCGCGGTGGACTGACCGGACCGGTCCACCGGCGGCGCCTGCGGTGGTCGGGGTCAGGCACAGGCCCCGGCCACCGCTCCCCAGGCCGGAGGGTCTCCACCTTCGGAGTCCCGCCGGTTCGGGCCGTCGCGAAGGGACGGTCGTCCCGAACGAACGGTGGTCCGCCGCACGAACGTCGATCCCCTGACCGGACAAGGGGTCCTTCGGATGGAGGGGACGCGGGTCCGGGCTCGCCGGAGCCCGGACCCGAGGATTGCAGCCTCCTTCGGCACCCGGACCGCGACCGCACCGGACCCCTCGGACGGCACGTGTCGGACATCACGACCTGCCGGTTCCGCCATCGTGATCCATCGTGCCCCGGCGCGCGGATGATGGTGCCCTCGTCCGACGGGGGAGGAAGACGTGCTGCCTGAGGTTTCGGGTCTGACCCCGTCCCTGGCCCGGCGATGGCGGGCGGCGGGGGTTCCGGGCTGGGTGCCCCGGGGTCTGCTCACCGGGGGTTGGGTGGCCACCCTCGCCGTCGCCGTGAGCAGTGACGGCACGACGTGCTCGGCCGCGGACCCGTCGGTGTGCGGGCCCGACCAGGGATTCGCCTTCTGGGGGACGTTCGCCTTCGCCACACCGCTGCTCCTGTGGTGGAAGCCGCTGCTCGGCTGTGCGGCCGGGGCCGTGTTCGCGGGCGCCGACCTGCGGTTCGACCCCGATGCGACGGCCCGGCTCGCGTTCGGCACGCACGGGAGCGCCTGCGTGCTCGTCGCGGCCTGGATGCTCCTCGCCGTTCAGCAGCAGCACGCGGTGGCACGCGAGATCACCGGCGATGGGACCACGGGCCTCGAGCGGGTGCGGCGCGAGCATCCCCGCGGCGGCCCCGCCCACCGGGACCACCGGGACCCTGCCCACCGGGACCGTGTTCAACGGGACCGTGTTCAACGGGACCGTGTTCACCGGGACGAGGCCACCTCGGCCGTGAGCCCACGTGCGGCCGCGGGCATCGGGGCGCTGCTCCTTCTGGCCGCGGCCTCGGCCGTCGTCTACCAGCACGTGACGTCGACCGAGGACGCCCATCTCCGGCGTGCGGTGGTGGTGCAGGCACAGGTCGTCGCGAGAGACCCCGGGAACGACCGCATCCGGGTACGGACCGAGCCCGCTCCCGGCCTGCCTGCCCGGGAACACGCGCTCGACGTCCAGGACCTGGGCCCCTACCGCCTGCGCGCGCAGGTTCCGGTTCGGGTGGACCCCGCCTCGGCCGGATGGATGCGGCTGGTGGCGGAACCGGACGACGTCACCTACTGGCTCACGCTCACCTACGGCTCCCTGCTGGTAGCCCTCGTCCTCGCCGGGAGCGAACTCGGGGGACGCCAGGCCCGACGGCGGCTGTGCACCGGGACACATCCGGCCTGCGCCGTCCGGGTGGCCCCGGATCGCAGCGGGCGGGCGCTCCTTCTCCCGGTCGAGCAGGGGCCACGCATCGGCACCGGTCGCGACCGGACCGACAGTACGGAACCGGTCCCCCTCGCCCGGATGGCGGTGTTCCTCGCGGAGCCGCGTGGCCAACGGCCCGCACCCGAATCCGAGCCCGAGGAGTCCGATCCGGACGGGTGGTCGTCCGAGGACCAGGCCTCCTTCGGCCGCGCCTGGCGAGGGGAGGAGACCGCGGACGACGAGCCGCTCGGGCCCGACCAGGACCTGGCCGAGGACGCGGTGCTCATCGGTGACCTCCGGTACGGCGGTTGGGCTGCGCTCCTCACCCAGGACGCGATCCTGCTCCCGGCCGGACCGTTGCGCCCGCCACCTTCGCGGAATGCCGCGCTGGTGTGGCTGCGGGAACACACCGGGATCAGGCCTTCGCCCGAGGATGACGACGACCTCGAGGATCAGGTCGCGCGAGGCGAACTCCCCGGCGTCCCCGTACCGGCCGACCGGTTGATGGTCGAGCCACCGCTCCCGCTCACGGTCAGGGCGGTGCCCCTCTCCCGCGTCCTGGGCGGCGCCATGATCCTGCTCGCCCTGGTCGTCGCGCCCCTCGCCGAGTTCTGGCTGGCCCGGACCTGGTGGTCGCGCCTCCCCGTCTTCCTCGTGTTCAGCCAGCTCCTGACCGCGGGATCGCACCGGGCCGCATTCGCGGTGACCCTGGACCGCGACCGGCTCCGGGTCAACACCGGGGCGATGATCCACAACGTCCCGTGGGGACGGCTCCACGGGGTCCGCATACTGGGTGAACATCTGGTGCTGGCCTGGGAGCCGGACGTTCTGCTGGAGCTGGAGACGGTCGATCTGCCCCCGTTGCTGCGCACCCACGGTCGTGACCCCGAGCAGTTGGCGGCTCTGATGATGCGGTTGCGCGAGCGGTCCTCCCTCGCCCCACCCCCAGGGCCCACCCGGCAGCGACCCGGCCTACTGTGGCCGCTCATGGCTCTGCTGATCCTCGAATGCGCGGCCATAGCGGCCGTGTGAGGAAGGTCGGGGTGACCGGCCGGACCGGGGCGAGGGCGCCACACCGGGGTGAAGGCGCCACGCCAGGGAGTTGCAGCGGCCACGGCAGAACAGCAGACTCGAACCACCCGGAGTCGCCCACGGGTGACCCGGAGCGGTGACCGGCTGGGAACACCCGAACCGTCGAAGCAGGTGCGCATGCAGGTGGACGACGTTCCGCAGGACCCGCCGCACGAGGCGATCCTGATGGATCCCTCGGCGGGCTCGGCTTCTTCGGGCTCGGCCTCCTCGTCGGACCTCGGCGGCCCCGGCGGGGCGCCCGTGCGAGTGGAGATCCGGCACGACCCGGACCGCTGCTGGGCCACCCTGACCGGCGAGCTCGACCTGTCGAACGGGGAGGACGTCTACCGGCAGGTCCTCCAGGCCGCCCGGCGCAGCACCTCCACGGTCATCGACCTGTCCGGCCTCTCCTTCATCGACAGCGCGGGCCTCGCGGTGGTGCAGCGACTCAATCGCGCGGTGACCGAGCTCGACGTACATGTGCAGTTCGCGATCGGCGACGACACGGTCGTCTCCCGCACCCTCGCCCTCGTCGGCATGGACCGGGTCCTCCCGCTGGCACCGACGCGGGGTCCGCGGCGCTGAGTCCGGGCCGGCGTCCACGCTCCTGATCCTGGTTCCGGGCCGGGATCCGGCAGTGGCGTCGTCTCGGCAGGACAACTGCCTCGGTCGGTTGGACCATGGGGACGAGAGTCCCTGTGAACCACGCCACACCCGAACGAGGGGGTCGTCATGCCGTCAGCCTCGGTCACGGAGCAAGGGCGGGCCTGGTGCCATCGACGAGGTCCGAATCGGCCACCCCTCCTGCTGAAGCGGGCGCCGCGCCCGGAGGTCGCCGCCCCGGCGAGGACCCGTCCGTTCAGGAGCCGACCATGGTCGTGAGCTCGCGGAGCCGCCCGGTCCAGGCGGGGCCCGTCTGCGTGGACGGCGCTGTCGGTGCCGGTGGTGCCGCCTCCTGGGACGGCACGACCGGTTCCGACGACGTCGGGTCCCGGGACGCCGTCTCCTCCCCCGACGAACCTGCCGCACCTGGACCGTCCGGCGGGATCATGGAACGCCGACGGTCGGCGCGGGCGTTCCTGCCCGCCGACGACCGGGCGCCCTTCGCGGCACGCCGGCTGGTCTCGACCCTCCTGCTGTCCTGGGGATACGGACAGGCGGTCGAGATGGGCGAGCTCGTGGTCAGCGAGATCGTCTCGAACGCGGTACGACATGCCGGGCACGCAGGTGATCTCGACCTTGAACTCGTCGCTGTGGACCACGACGTGATTCAGCTGTCGGTGGCGGACGGCCTGCCCACGATGCGGCAGCCGCGGGCGGACGGCCTCGGCTTCCGCCTGATCGAGCGGGTGGCTCTGGAGTGGGGCGTGGTCGAACACCTGCTCGGCAAGCAGGTCTGGGTTCGTCTGCCGGCCCGCCCCCGCAGGGACGGACGCCGTTTCCCCGGCACCCGACCGGCCCCGACGGCCCGCGTGAACCCCGGCCGCAGGCCGATCGGCGAGGTCGACACACCGCTGCCCAACCCTCCCCCGCCCACAGCGCCGTCCCCGCAGGACCGGCCCGAGGGGACACCGATCCCAGAGGACCGCGCGACCGGCAAGGCGGAGGACCGCGCGACCGGGGAACCGGTCACCCGGGAACGACCGCCGGACTGATCTCATCCGGTGCCGGGCGTGCTCGCCTCGATCCACCGCCACCTATCCTGGGCTGGTGCCGTCCGCACCCGTCGATTCGTCCTGTCCACATCCGCGCTCCGAGCGAGGCCCCGCCGGCAATCCCGGCGAGGAGCCACCCAGTGGCCGGAGCGAGGAACCAACCGGCGGTCACGGCGAGGAGCCAACCGGCGGACGGATCGAGCAGGTGATCGCGATGCGGGTGCGCGAGTTCCGTTCGGCGAAGGCCATCTCGCTGACCGAGCTGGGGCGGCGTACCGGCCTGTCCAAGGCGATGCTGTCGAAGATCGAGAACGCGCAGACCTCGTGCAGTCTGTCCACGCTGTCCCGCCTCGCCGAGGCCCTGCAGGTGCCGGTGACCGCGCTGTTCCGCGGCCTGGACGCCGAGCGCGAGGCCGTCTTCGTGCCGGCGGGCCACGGGGCGCAGATCATCCGCCGGGGCAGCAATGTGGGGCACCTCTACCAGGTGTTGGGTTCGCTGCGTGGGGAGCACAAGCGGCTGGAGCCGCTGCTGGTCACGCTCACCGAGGCCAGCGAGGTGTTCCCGCTCTTCCAGCACTCCGGCACCGAGTTCCTGTACCTGCTCGAGGGCGCCATGGTCTACGGACACGGCAAGGCCCGCTACGAGATGCGCCCCGGTGACTCGCTCCAGTTCGACGGCGAGGGCCCGCACGGGCCGGTCGAGCTCCTCGAACTGCCCATCCGCTTCCTGTCGATCACTGCCTTCGGCGGTTCCGCGCAGGCGTGAACCATGCGGCGGGAGTGTGGTCCACGGACGCACGGTCCTCGGCGAGGTGGTCCACGGACGCACGGTCCGCGGTGAGGTGATCCGCTGCCAGGAGGTCCACGGACGGGTTACCGGAGCGGCCACGGGGCAGCGAGCGGAATTGCCGCGGACGGCCACGGTGCACGCCGTCGCGGAGGGGCAGAAACACCCACTGACGCGACGACGCGACCGCAGAGACGGTTCCTGCAGGCGAGACCGTTCGGGCGGGTGGGACGGCTACTGCAGGTGAGGCGGGACGAAGCCCGGCTCCGGGACGGTGGGAGCCGCATCCTGGGCGGACTCGGCCCCGAGGATTCCTGCCGCGTGCGGCGCGGCCATCGGGGCCGGTGACGGCAGCGGATCCTGCGCGGTCACCGGCGGTACGGGCTGAGCCCCGGGGGCCGGCGTGCCCCGAAGAGCCTCAAGGAAGGCCGCCTCGTCCTTGCGCGGCACGCCCACCTGCAGCCCGCAGAAGGTGCAGGTCACGACGACCTGCTTCTTGACCGGGAAGAGCGGAACCCAGAAGAACGTGAACTTGCGGACGAGCTGCTGGGCCCGGTGCGCGGCCGGATTGCCGCAGCGGCGGCACACCGCGGTGAAGATCCCCAGGAACTTCAGATAGCTCCGGAACCCCCAGATTATGATCATGAAAACCCCGTGATCGAGTAGGCTGCCTACGGGAACCGGTACGGCGCCCGTCACGACAGGGATGGAAGCTCGGGACTCTATCGGCTTCCACTCACTCGTCGGACAACACGACCGGCGCGACGCCGTTGCCCGCCCGGCGCGACTCTGGGCCATCCCCCGCCCACCGCACCCCGGGGCCGGCCGCCCCTCGTCCGCGCAGGTCCCAGGGCGAGTGCGCGGCGAACCCGACCAGCACGACCCCGATCGCGGCCAGGCCCCGCAGGTCCACGGCAAGGCCCTGCAGGAAACCACCGATCGGCACCGCCCCGGCGGCATGCCCGACCGAGACGATCATGACGAAGAGCACGAGGAAGCCCGCCAGCACCTGGGCCTGACGGCGCTCGATGAGCAACAACACCCCGGCCACCACGGTCCACACCTGGTGGTGGGTCCAGGACACCGGCGAGGCCGCGATGGTCGAGCAGCCCACGAGCACCACCGCATGGGTGACCCGGCCGGCTCGGGTCAGGCGCACCGCCCTGCGCAGGGCCACGGCGACCACTGCGGCGGCCAGGCCGAGCCAGAGCACGGAGAGCACCCCGCCTGTGATGTGCAGGCGCAGGAGCATGCCCCGCACGGACTGGTTGCTCGGCTGGGCCAGGTCACCTATCCGGTCCGCGTTGAACAGGTAGGTGGTCCAGTAGTCGCGGGATGCCGTCGGGAGGACGACGGCGCCGATGGCCGCGGCGAGACCGAAGGTGACCAGGGCACGCAGACCCTCGCGGCGTCGTCCCACGGCCAGGAGCCAGACGATGAACACGGCGGGCGTCAACTTGATCGCGGCGGCGAGCCCGATCAGGCAACCCCGGGCACGCCCCCGCACGAGGCCGAGCGCGTCGGCCAGGGTCAACGACACCACGACCAGGCTGATCTGGCCGAAGCGCAGGTCGCTCTGCAGCGGCGAACTCAGCAGGAGACAGCAGGCGATCACCCAGGTGAGCCGTCCTCGGGTGAGCATGGCCAGGGCCCGGGCGCGCCAGGGCGTGCTCGGCGCGAAGACGGCCTCGGGCCGCGGCCAGCGCGCGGAGAGTCCCGCGGACAGAGCCGGGATGAGCAGCAGGGTCGCGGCCATCCAGAAGGCCTGGACGACGCCCTCGGGGATCGCGGCGAGCGGCCAGAACAACACCAGCGCGAAGGGCGGGTAGGTGAAGGGGTCCCCGTTCGGCGCCGCCCACTGGTAGGGCGAACGCCCCGAGCGCCAGAACTTGACCGTGCCCCAGTAGACGTGGAGGTCGGCGAACCGGTTCTCGGGCGGGTTGCGCAGCACGAGGACGACCGAGACCACCGCGATCACCGCGAACACGGCTGCGATCACGCAGGCCGCCGGTGCCCACCGTGCCAGCCGCGCCTGGATGTCCAAACCGGCCGCCCAGTCGGAACCGACATCCGCATCCGTGGAGAGCTCCGGCACGCTCACCCCCCGGGACGCCCCGTCGACCGGCGGGTCCACGGCCGGGGTGTCGGGGCCCCTACGCACCGGTCGCGGTCTCGACCGCGCCCAGGTGCGTCCCGCCCCGAGTCCACCCTGCGCCCACGGGGGAATCCTACCGAGACGCGGGACCCGGCATGGTCATCGCAAGTCATGACAGCGACAGGCTTGAGACAGTGACTGTCAGATTACCTTGACACTCAAGTGCCAATGGCTTTCACTTGAGCAGCGCCGACCGCACCTCCTGCGGTTGGCCGCACCACGCTCGTCGGCCGAGCGAGATGGCGAGGGGATCCCATGACCGAAGTACCCGCAGCCGACCGCCCTGCACCCGACCACCCCGGCCCCGGCCGCCCCCCGCAGGACCCGGGCACCGGGAGACTCCCGCAGAGCACCGGGCAGCCGCAGAGCACCGGGCATCCGCGCCGGTGGTGGGCGCTGTTCTCCCTGGTGCCGGCGGTCCTGGCGATCGGCCTGGACAGCACCGTGCTCAGCGTCGCCCTGCCCACCCTGGGCGTCCGGCTGCACGCGTCCACCGATCAACTCCTGTGGTTCATGATCTCGTACACCTTGGCCTTCGCCGCGCTGATGATTCCCGGAGGACTCGTCGGCGACCGGTTCGGCCGTCGACGCACCCTGCTGGGTGCTCTGGCGGTCTTCGGCGCCGGTTCGGTCCTCTGCGCCACCGCCGGCTCCGCCGGGGCGTTCATCGCGGCCCGGATCGTGCTCGGGGTCGGCGGAGCGGTGATCATGCCCGTCTGCCTGGGCGCGCTGCCGGCTCTCTTCCCCGAGGAGGAACGCCCCAAGGCCATCGCCACGATCATGGCCACGAGCATGCTCGGCTACCCGGTCGGACCGATCCTGGGCGGTTGGCTGCTCACCCACGTCTGGTGGGGGTGGGTGTTCCTGATGAACGTGCCGATGGTGCTGGCCGGGATCCTCGCGATCGCCCTGTTCCTGCCCGAGTCGCAGGCCAAGGACCGGCGTCGCTTCGACCTGCCCGGGCTGGCGACGTCCAGCGTGGGGTTGACCCTGTTCACGTACGGCGTGACCGAGATCGGCCAGAACGGGTGGACGGACCCGCGCTCCCAGACCTTCGTCATCACCGGCGTGCTGGTCCTCGCCGCCTTCGTGGTGCTCCAACGCCGCTCCGGGGACCCGCTGATCGACCTGGCCTGGTTCGCGGTCCGCGGCTTCAGTTGGGGTGCGGCCATGTCCACCGTGGTCTCCTTCGTCATGTTCGGGCTGCTCTTCGGCATGCCGCTGTACTTCCAGGCGGTGACCGGGCAGGACCCGCAGGGCACCGGCATCCGCCTGCTCCCGGTGATCGCGGGGATGCTCGTCGGGGCCCCGCTGGCCGACCGCCTGGCCCGGTCACTCGGCCCCCACCGGGGGATGGGCCTGGGCCTGCTCGTCCTCGCCGCCTCGCTCGGGGCCGGCAGCACCACGACCGCCCAGAGTGCGGGATGGGCCACCACGTTCTGGATCACCGGCTGCGGCCTGGGCATCGGCCTGGCCCTGCCCACCGCGATGGACGCCGCGCTCGGCCCGCTGCCCGAGGAGAGTGCCGGGGTGGGCTCGGCCCTGGTGCAGGCCCTGCGCATGGTCGGCGGTTCCCTGGGAGCCGCCGTCCTCGGGTCGGTACTCGATGCCGGATACCGCGCCCATCTGCAGTTGACCGGTGCCACGGCGACCCGGGTCACCGCCGCGCAGCTCACCGCCGCCCGCGAGAACGTGACCGCGGGGATGGCCCTGGCCCGGCGGGAGGGGTCGGCCGACCTCGCCGCGGCCGTGCGCACCGCGTTCGTGCACGGTCTGGACTCGATGCTGCTCACCTCCGCCGCCCTGGCCGTGGTCTGCGCCGGGCTCGCGGCGGCGTTCGTCCCCCGGCGCGCCCACCCGGCGCCCCCACGGTGACCTCAGGACCTCGGGTTCGGGCGAGAATGACGTCATGCCCCAGCACGACCCCCGCCCCCTGCTCTCCGATCCTCGGGAGGGCGATCCCGTCCCGCCGGAGGGCGAAGCCGCCTCACCGGAGCGCGAACCCACCCCCCCGGAGCGGAAGCCGGGCCTGCGCGAACGCAAGAAGGCCAGGACCCGCTACGAGATCCAGCGGCACGCACTGCGCCTGTTCCTGGACCAGGGATTCGACGCGACCACCGTGGAGCAGATCGCGGAGGCGGCCGACGTCTCGCCGAGCACCTTCTTCCGCTACTTCCCCACCAAGGTCGCAGTCGTCCTGGCCGACGACCTTGATTCCGTATTCCTTGCCTCATTTCATGCCCAACCACCCGAAATAGACATTCTTCAGGCGTTCCGGAATGCCCTGGGCTCGGTGTTCGCGGATCTGGCCCCCGACGAACTCGCCACGCTGCGCGCCCGGGGGCAGCTCTACCTGTCCACGCCCGAACTCCGTGCGGCCGTCCTGGACGACGTGATCGGCAGCATGCGCGTGTTGAGCACCGCCGTGGCCGAGCGCACCGGCCGCTCGGCCTCTGATCCGCAGGTCATGACCCTGTGCGGGGCGATCCTGGGGGCCTGGGTCGCGACGTCCGTGCAATGGTTGCTGGACCCGGACGCGGACACGGACGCCGTGGTCGAGGGGGTCTGGCGCCTGCTGGACTCCGGCCTACGCCTCTGAGGGGCCAATCCGGTTCCCGACACTGCACCATCGGCGTGGATTCCTGCCCAAGTACCGGACTGCAACCGCACTCTCGCTCTACGCTCTACCCGTGATCCGACGCGATACCAAATCGTGACCTCTCGGCCGACCGCTGTGGCCCCAGCCGCCGGCAACAACCACCTGGACCGGCAGGCCCTCGTGGCACGCGCGGATTTCACCCCGGAACACACGGCCTCGCCCCGCTCTCCCGGCCGCCGGGCACCGACGTCACGCCGCCCCCGGGTGCCCTGGCCCTGGGCAGCCGCCGCCGTCGCCACCTGTGTCGTGCTGCGGCTGGCCCTGGTGGCCACCCGGTTCGCCCCCTACGACGCGACCTCGGCCGTCACCGGCCTCATGGCCCGGCACATCCGCCACGGGGAGCAGTTCGCCTTCCTCGCCGGCCAGCAGCACACCGGCGCAGGCGAGCAGTACCTCACCGCCGCCTTCACCGCCGGTCTCGGGGAGAACCGCTACACCCTTCGCCTCACCGGCATCCTGCTCTCCGCACTGGCCTGCTGGCTGGTCATGACGGTGGTCACCCGGATCACGACCCCGACCCGCGCGGTGCTGGCCGGGTTCACCTACGCGATCGGCTCCAGCGCGTCCCTGCTCTACTCGGTCTGGCCCCGGGGCGCACACCTGTCCGCGCAGGTGATCGCCCTCCTCGCGGTGGACCTGTGCCTGCGGCCCATGCGCCGGGAGTGGCTCCGCGCCTTCCTCGTGGGGTTGTGCGCGACCGTCGGCATGTGGCAGTCCATGACCACGGTCCTCGTCCTGATCCCGGTGGCGCTGTGGAACCTGCCGAGCTGGTGGCGCTCCAGTTCGGCGGCCGTGGCGGCCTGTGCCGGTGCCGCCCTGGGCGCGCTGCCCCTGGAGTACGCGGTGTCCTCCGCGGGGGTCAGTTTCCTGCCGGACCTCAACGGCCACGGCGACCGCTCCCCCTCCTCGCGCCTGGTGGCCCTGGTCGGGCACGACCTTCCCCAGGCGCTCGGCCTGGAGTCGGCGCCCACGGGCGGCTGGGACAGCGCGGTCGGCACCACCCTGATCCCGGGAGTGCCCAGCTGGGCACTGGTCCTGCCGTTCCTCACCGCCGCCCTGGTGTTCGCCGGGTGTCGGTGGCGGGGACTGCTCGCGACGCTGCGGGGCGACCTGGAGGAACGGCGTCCCGAGGACCTGCTGCTGCTGGTCTTCCTGATGGTCCCGCTCTCCGTCGTCATGCCCCTGCCGGCGATCGCCGTGGAGCCCCGCTACCTCGTCCCCCTGGTGCCACTGGCCCTCGTCGCCCTCTTCCTGCCGCCCGGATCGCTCCGGGCGACCCCGGCGGAACGACCCGCCGAGGCGCCGTCGCCCGGCCCGGCACCATCGGTCGACCCGTCATCATCGGCCGGTCCGTCGCCTCGGCGCCCGCGGCGGCCCGGTGTCCTCGGATTCCTCTGGCAGTTCCTCGCCGCGGCAACCGTGCTCGCGGTGCTGGCCACCACCCCGCGCTGGGTGATCGGTGAGGTGCGGGTCCGGGGCGACCGGCCCGATCTGGAGACCTCCGCGGAACGGGCGGCCCGTACGGCCGTGGACTCCGGGGTGACCCAGGTCAGTGGCGACTACTGGATGGTCGAGCCACTGGACCTGGCCGCGGGCGGTCACCTGAGCGTGCGGCAGACGCTCACCAACCAGTTCGTCCAGGATCAGGCGCGTTCCACGAGTCCGGGTGTCTGGGCGCTCGCGGCGCGTTCCGGCCCCGAGGCCCGCGCCTACGGCGCCTGGCTGACGGCGGGCGGCCACACCTTCGCGGCGCGCCGCTTCGGCCAGCTCGTCCTCTTCATCGACATCATGCCCGGGCTCACGCCGCACGAGGTGTCCGATCCCGTCGTGAACAACCCGCTCGGCAACTGACGGTCCCGCTCACGATTCCCCGGAGCACTCCGCGCCCCGCACCCGAGCAGTCCCGCAGACGAGTTGTCCCGCACCCGAGCAGTCCCGGGGACGAGTTGTCCCGGGGACACCGGACCCGAGCTGTCCCGGACACGCCTGGGTTTGACCCGCCCGCCACCGGATGCAACGATCTGCGCATGCATGCAGGTCCGCAGGCCGTCCTGACGCTGGACGACGCGACGGCGCAGGCCGCCGCCGATGTCCTGCGCGGCCTCGCGGACGACACCCGCTTGAAGATCCTCTGGGTGCTCATGCAGCAGGAGACCAGCGTCAATGCGCTCGCCGAACTGGTCGGTGCGAACCCGCCCGCAGTCAGCCAGCATCTGACCAAGCTCCGGGCCGCCGGCCTGGTGCAGGTCCGGCGCGAGGCGTCCTTCGCCTACTACCACGCGTGCGACGAACACATCGGCCGCATCGTCGCCGATGTCGTCGACCACGCCGCCGATCAGGTGCGCGACGAGCAGGCACGGTCCGCATGGACCGCCGGCGACGGAACGGACACCCCGGTGCACTCGAGCGCCAGCTCGGGTGTCCGAAGACGATTGCTCCCGGGTCGGGGGCATTCCCGTCCACGCTCCGAGCAGCGCGCCTAGACCGATCGGTCGAGGTGTCGCCCTGCCCGGTGGCCTGCCTCCCGACCCGGTGTTCTCCGCAGCCCCGCTCCCGCAGCGGCCCTCGGGTCCTGCTGACTCGAGCGGTTCCGGGCTGCGAACGGGACCTCGCCCTCGCACGCGGCCCGCGACGATGCGCGCCGATCTCCCCGCGCGGTGTTCCCCGGCCGCGCCCACCGTCGCCTGCCGACCGGTATCGGAGTGTCGCCATGCAGACCCCCACCCTGACGCCCCGGAACACCCTGCCCGGAACCGACCCGAACCCCCCCACCACGACTCCCGCGACTTCCCGCTGCAGTCGCCGCCCGCACTACTCCGGTGCCTCCTCCCGGATGTTGGTCCGCCGCGAGGTGGCCGACGCCCTCGTCTCGGTGGCCGGACTGGTCCGACGTCCCGTCCGTGACCAGGAGGGCAACGAGGTCGGCCGGGTCGCCGACGTCGTGGTGCGCTGGGACGCGGGGTACTCCCCGGTCACCGGCCTGATCGTGCGCGTGGGTGCGCGGCGTGCCTGGGTGCACGCCCACGACCTCGCCGCGATCGACCACGACGAGGTGCGTCTGCTGAGCACCCGCTTCGACCTGCGGGACGTCATCCGCCGGGACGGGGAGCTGCAGTTGGTCGCCGACGTGATCGACCACCAGCTCGTCGACGTGCACGGGGTGCGGGTGGTGCGCGCCTCGGACCTCTACCTGACGCAGCTCGCCGGATCCTGGCGGGTGGTCGGGGTGGACGTGTCCATCGTCTCGCTCCTGCGCCGTGCCCTTCCGGGTGCCCGCGGCCGGCGGCCGAGCCCGGGGCAGGTGCTCGACTGGTCGGGCGTGCAGCCCTTCGGCGTCCCCGGGCAACCGGTGCGCCTGCAGCGCCCGCACGAGGCGCTGCGACGGCTCCGCCCCGCCGACCTGGCCGACCTCCTGGAGGACCTCGGACGCACCGAGCGGCGCGAGCTCCTCGACGTCCTCGAACCGGAGACCGCCGCGGACGCCCTGGAGGAGATGGACCCGCAGGACCTGGACGACCTGTTGCGGGACGCCCCCGTGGAGAAGGCCGCCGCACTGGTGGCCTCCATGGAACCGGACGAGGCGGCCGAGGCGCTCCGCGAACTGCCCGAGGAGGAGCGGGACGCCCTCCTGGCCGCGATGAGCGGGGGCCAGGGCGAGACCCTGCGGGCACTCCTCGCCTACGACGAGGAGACCGCCGGTGGCGTGATGACCGCGGGGCTCGTGCGCATGTCGCCGCTGAGCACCGTGGCGGACGCGGTGGGAGCCCTGCGTTCCCGGCGGGCCGGGGCCGAGGAACCCACCGGGATCGTCGTCGTCGACGACGACGGTCGCCTCGTGGACGACGTGAGCGTCTTCGAACTGCTCGGGGCGGATCCGCTCGCCCGCCTGGAGTCCCTCACCGGTCCTCCCTGGCCGGTCACCGTCTCCCCCGACGCCGAGCTCGCCGAGATCGTCGACCGCATCGTCGACAACCGCCGCTCCTCCCTGCTGGTCGTCGACGCCGAGCAGCGACCGCTCGGGCGGATCCTGGCGGACGACGTGATCGACGCGCTCATCGCCGACGGCGACCGCCGCTGGCCGTGGCAGCGGCGCACGGGAGCCGGGTCGTGATCGCCGCGACCACCGGCCGGCCCGAGCGGACCTCCGGACGACGCCCCGGACGACGCACGTTCGCGATGGCCCTGGCGGCCGTGGTCGGGCCGGGATTGATCGCCGGCCTCTCCGACGACGACCCGGCCGGCATCACCACCTACTCGGTCCTGGGCAGCCAGTACGGCTACCGGCTGCTGTGGGTGCTCGGGGTGTCCACCCTCGCGTTGATCCTCTTCCAGGACCTCGGCGCCCGCATCGGCGTGGTCACCGGACAGGGTCTGGCCGGCCTGATCCGCCAGCGCTACGGCGCCCGGGCCGGGGTGCTGTCCATCACCGCCCTCGTCCTGGCCAATGTGGGCACCACCACCGCGGAGTTCGCCGGGATCGCCGCCGGTTGCCAGATCTTCCACGTCAGCCCGTACGTCTCGGTGCCGCTGGCCGCGGCCCTGGTCTCGGGACTGGTGCTGCGTGGCGGGTTCCGCGGCGTCGAGCGCGTGCTGTTGACCCTGTCCGCGGTGTTCATCGCCTACATCGCGGCCGGTGTGCTCGCCCATCCCGACTGGGGAGCCGCGGCGCACGGGCTCGTCGTGCCCTCGATGCCACGTTCGCGGGACGAGATCCTGATCTGCACCGCGACCCTGGGCACCACCCTCGCCCCCTGGGGCCTCGCCTTCATCCAGTCCTACGCCGTGGACAAGCGCCTGACCCCCCGCGAGCTGGGTCTGCTGCGCATCGATGTCGTGGTCGGGGCCGTGCTCACCGGGGTCATCGGCCTCTTCGTGGTCGTGGCCTGCGCAGCGACCCTGCACGTGCGCGGAGTGAAGATCAACGACGCCTCCGACGCGGCCGATGCCCTCGCCCCCCTGGCCGGCCATCTGGCCGCCGAACTGTTCGCGGCCGGTCTGATCGGCGCGGCACTGCTGGCCGCCTCGATCCTGCCGTTGTCCACCGCCTACGCGGTCAGTGACATCGCGGGGCGCCCCGCGGCCCTGGACGACTCGCCTCGCGAGGCACGGCTCTTCTACGGCACCTTCGCCTTCGTCACCGTCACCGGGGTCTCGCTCGTGCTCCTGCCCGGGGTCTCGCTCGTGCCGCTCCTGGTGGGGACACAGGTGCTCAACGCGGTGCTCCTGCTGCCACTGTTGATCTACATGTCCGGCATCGCCCGCGACCGCAGGCTCATGGGCCAGTACGCGGCCCGGCCCGCCGTCGCCGCGGTCTACCTCGTGGTGGTCGGGCTCATCGCGATCTGCATCGCCGCACTGGGCGTGCTCTCGCTCAGGTAGGGGACTCCGGCGCTTGATCAGCGTCGCGGGTGGGTCACTCCCCGGCGACGTACTCCCAGTGCCAGGGCTCGTGCGGACCACTGCCACCGGCCCTGGCCCAGGCCGGGTTGTCCCAGCCGTAGGCGGGGGCGTTGTGACGCAGCCAGGTGTAGCGGGCCCCCGAGCCGGTCTCCACGCCGTCGCACATGTCCACGGCCAGGCCCCAGCCGTGCTCGCTCGTCCCGGGGGTGGCCGCCAGCCCGGGCTTCTCCGACTTGAGCGTCTTCTGCACGCTCAGCGTCCGGTAGGAATCGGTCAGGCACATGTCGTCCCCGCCGAACTCCTGGCGGAAGGCGATGTTCAGTTTGGCGAACGCCACCGCCGCGTCCGCCCGCAGCCGATGCCGCGGGTCCCACAGCGTGCACAGGTCGGAGGAGGGCAACTGGCCGTTCGAGACGTCCGTCACCGGCACGATGCCGTCGCACCCGGGCAGCACCGGGCGCTCGTTCGACCTCGAGGCCCGCGTGACCAGGACCAGGGTGGGCGCGCGCAGCCCCGCCGGGACCTCCGAGGACGGGTCGGACTCCTCGGCCGGCACCACGCTGAGCAGGTCGATGGCCGAGGTCTCCGCCTTGCGTTGCGGGAACTCGGGCTGCGGCACGACGACCTCGGTGGTCGCGCCGATCACGGTCCGCGGCGACGACAGCACGATCGCCCCGCTCAGCGGGGCCGCGATGGTGGCCAGCCCCAGCACCCCGGCGATGCCGATCTGGGCGCCGCTCAGGTTGGACGCCCGTCCGCGGGCGACCTGGGTCCAGGTCTGCGACCGGCGCCGGGGCGTCGTCCCGCCGGGCTCGCCGATCGGGAAGGATCCAGGCACGGACGATCTCCCCGCGGCGGGGGGACGGACGAAGGCCTGCCCCGGGAGTTCGGGCGGCAGGACACGCGCCAGGGGCACGGTGCCCGACGGCAGGGGGTCGAAGAACTCCGATTCCGACCAGCGATGATCTGTGGCCGCCCTGCCCGACGACGCGGTCCGGGGCGGCAGGGAGCCGCGACGGGATCCCGACGACCCGCGACGTTCCCGTTCCCGCAGCTCCCGACGACTGGGCAGGACGGGGGAAACACCACGCGCCGGCGTCTCGGGAAACGCGGGCCGCCCGATCGCGTGGTCCGTGGCACGCCCGCTTGCGAGGCCAGGAGCATGAACCCGGGTGATGCCGCCGGTCTCGGCCCGCGACCGGGCGAGCGCCTCGCGGCGGGTCGAGGGCTGGCCCGCATCGGCGCGCGGGTGGGCGGACGGACGGCCGGGGACGCCGAACAGGGCCTCGTCGAAGGAGAGCACGGCCCCACCCGGGGAGCCTTCCCCACGGGACTCCCATCCCGGTGGGGTGTCAGCGCGATGCGACGGCACTGCACCCTCCTGCGGCCCTGTCGTGACGGTGTGTGTCTTGCTGGTCACCAGGGCACCTCGGCCCCGGCGTAAGGTCACGGAACTATAAAGGTGACGACCCGGACCCCCGCAAGCCTCGCCCGGCGTGTCGAGCAAGCCCGGAGTAACCCTGTAGCCACCTTCCGGAGGCATCAGGTTCACGCACCGCGGCCGCTCCATGCGGCAGGCCCGCCGAAGAACCACCCGAATGGCACACAGTCAGACCCTTGACGACTCCGGAGAGTGACAGGAACGGAGACACTCGACCGCACGGGGATCACCAGCCCCGAGGCAGGGCCCTTCCCTCCTCGAATCCCGCGCCCGACTGCACCCCGACCACCGCCCGTTCCCGCAGTTCCGCCAGACAGGAGCCGCCCACATAGGTGCAGGCGCTGCGGACCCCGGAGGTGATGTGATCCAGCAGATCCTCGACACCGGGGCGCTGCCGATCCAGGTACATCCTCGAGCTGGAGATCCCCTCCTCGAAGAGTCCCTTGCGGGCCCGTTCGAACGGACCCTCCGCGCGGGTGCGGGCCCGCACCGCCCGGGCCGAGGCCATGCCGAAACTCTCCTTGTAGGCGCGGCCCTGCTCGTCGTAGAGCAGGTCGCCGGGGCTCTCGAAGGTGCCCGCGAACCACGAGCCGATCATCACCTGGCTGGCCCCGGCGGCGAGGGCGAGCGCGACGTCCCGCGGATGGCGCACCCCGCCGTCCGCCCAGACCCAGCCGCCCAGCTCGCGGGCGGCCTCGACGCACTCGAGCACCGCCGAGAACTGCGGCCGACCGACCGCCGTCATCATGCGCGTGGTGCACATGGCACCCGAGCCGATCCCCACCTTCACAATGTCCGCCCCGGCCCGGATCAGGTCCCGGGTGGCCGCGGCGGTCACCACATTGCCCGCCACGACCGGCACCGTCGGGTCGAGGGCGCGCACCAGGCGCAGGGCCTCCGTCATGCGCTCCTGGTGCCCGTGCGCGGTGTCCACGACGAGGCAGTCGGCACCGAGATCGAGGATGGCGCGGGCGCGCGCGGCGATGTCACCGTTGATGCCCACCGCCACGCCGATGCGCAGGCGCCCGTCGGTCCCCACCCCGGGCGGGTAGATGGTCGACCGCAGCGCCCCGGTGCGGGTGAGCACCCCGGCGAGCTGTCCGGCACGCACCACGGGGGCGAACCAGCGCCGGGCCGCATGCAGGATCTCGAAGGCCGCCCGCAGGCCGTCCGGCTGCTCGACCAGCTCCGCGTCCAGGGTCAGCGGGTCCGGCGACATCACCTCGCGCAACTGCGTGAAGCGGTCGACCCCCCGGCAGTCGTCCTCGGTCACCACCCCCACCGGTCTCCCGTCGTCGACCACGACGACCGCGCCGTGGGCACGCTTGGGGATCAGGTGCAGCGCGTCGAGTACGGTCCCGTCCGGGCGCACCGCCAACGGCGTCTCCAGGACGGGGTGGCACCGCTTGACCGTGGCCACCACGTCCGCGACCACCTCGATCGGCACGTCCTGGGGGAGAACGGCCAGACCACCCCGCCGCGCCATGGTCTCGGCCATCCGGCGCCCGGTCACCGCGGTCATGTTGGCCGCCACCAACGGGATCGTGCTGCCGGTGCCGTCCTCGGTGGTCAGGTCGACGTCGAGGCGGGAGACGACGGTGGACGGTGAGGGGACCAGGAAGACATCGGAGTAGGTGAGGTCGTGCCGGGGACGGACCTCGTCGAGAAAACGCACCGGACCTCGTCTCGTCGGGAAGGCTGTCGGTCTCGTACTCGGGGAAGCTGCGGGGCTCGTCGGGAACGTACGGCGAATGGTTGCCGTTCGTCGTGCAGAGGCGCCGGGCTCGCCGTACCGGGTGACGATCGCCACCTCACCCGGGTCACGGGGCGCGGCGACTCGTCGTCCACGACCGTGCTCGCTACCGTGACCCCGGCGGCGGGGCCGGAGGTGCGACCATGGCCCACGTACGGGACAGCCTGCACACAGGATGCCGCAGCACCGCAAGGAGGGCCCATGGGCGACACTCCCGGGACCGGAGGGGACCCTCGGGTCATCGAACTCCGGAACCTGTCGAAGAGGTTCGGGAACGTCGCGGCGGTGCAGGACCTGACCGCCCGGATCGAACCGGGGCGCGTCACGGGCTTCCTCGGTCCCAACGGGGCCGGCAAGACGACGACCCTGCGGATGCTGCTCGGCCTGGTCACGGCCACCGCGGGAAGCGCCACCTTCGGCGGCCGGGCATACCGCGAACTACCCGCCCCGCTGCGCACGGTGGGCGCCGTCCTGGAGGCCAGCAACTTCCACCCCGGACGGAGCGCCCGGAACCACCTGCGGGTGCAGGCCACCGCGGCCGGTCTCGGCACGGGACGGATCGACGAACTGCTCGCCCTCGTCGGGCTGACCCCGGCGGCTCGGCGACGCGTCGGTACCTACTCCCTCGGTATGCGGCAGCGGTTGGCCCTGGCCACCGCGCTCCTCGGCGACCCCGGAGTGCTCGTGCTCGACGAGCCCTCCAACGGGCTCGATCCCGAGGGCATCGCCTGGCTCCGCACCCTGCTGCGCGCCCTGGCCGGCCAGGGACGCACGGTGCTCGTCTCCAGCCATGTGCTGTCCGAGGTCCAGCAGACCGTGGACGACGTGATCATCATCGCCCACGGCCGGCTGCTCCGGCAGGCGCCGCTGTCCGCCCTCGCCACGGGCAGCACCGTGCGGATCGCCGCCCCTGAGTCCGCGCGCCTCGCCGAGGTGCTCCGGATGGCCGGAATCGGCACCCGGCCGGGAGCGCAACCCCACCTGCTGACCGCCCTCGACACGACCGCGGCGACCGTCGGGCACCTGGCCCACGAGTCCCGGATCGAACTGCACGAACTGCACCAGGAGAGCGAGGATCTGGAGGGCACCTTCCTGCGCCTCGTCGAGGGACCGCCGGCCGAGGGACAGACGCCCGGTCCGCACCCCGTGACCTCCGCCCACCAGAACGCCGAAGGGACTCCGGCATGACCGTCCCCGAGACCGCGACCGCGCCCCCGGCCGGCGCGCCCCAGCCTGTGGCGGCACCGGCCTGGCCCGGCCGGCTGCTGCGGGCCGAACTGCTCAAGTTGCGCACCACCCGGACCGGCTGGATCACCGTGCTCGTGGCCGCGGTCGCCGTGCTCGCCCTCACCGTGCTGATCACCGTCACCGCCGGGATGACCTTCAACGGGCAGAGCAAGCCGTCCACCCCGGCGCCGAGCGACCCCGGAACCCTGCGCACGATCTACGGTCTGCCCTTCAGCATCGCGTCGACCGTGGCCCTCGCCCTCGGGGTGCTGGCGATGACCGGGGAGTTCCGTTACCAGACCATCACCCCCTCGCTCCTCGCGGCGCCCCGACGGGTGCAACTCGTCGTCGCCAAGATCGGCGCCCAGGTGGTCCAGGCCGTGCTCGCCGCCGCGGCACTCCTCGCGGTCGGCGGGGCCACCGCGATGGTGGTCCTGGCCGCCCGCAACTACGGGCCGGGCCTCGCCGCGGACGGCGTGCTGCGCACCATCGTGCTGACCTTCCCCGGCACCGCGGTCTGGGCAGTGGTCGGGGTCGGCGTCGGCACGCTCATCCGCAACCAGGTCGCCGCGCTGGTGACGGCGCTCAGCTGGCACCTCATGGTCGAGGGCATCCTCGTGCTGGCGTTGTCCGCGATCCCCGTGGGTCGGGACATCGCGCCCTACCTTCCCGGCCCGGCGTCCTCGGCGATCGTGACCGACGACACCACGAACTCGAGCGTGCACTACCTGCCGTGGTGGGGCGGCTCGTTGGTGCTGCTCGGCTACGGGCTGGTCTTCGCCGCATTCGGCCTGATCACGACCTTGCGCCGCGACATCAGCTGAGCGGCCGTTCACCGCACGCTCCTCCCGCTGCGGGGTCGCGGCGGTCTTCCGCGAGGCGGGGTTCGGGACCCGCGGTTAGCGTGGAGAGGCCCGCACGTGTGTCCCGAGGAGGCGGTCCCCGCCGTGTCGCACTCGTCGTCGCCCGTCCGGCCGCACCGGGAGTTCGGTCCCAACGAGTGGCTGGTCGACGAGCTCTACGAGCAGTTCCTCCGCGACCGGGAGTCGGTGGACCCCGCCTGGTGGGAGTTCTTCGCCGACTACCGTCCGGCGGAACTCCGGACCGTCACCCCGCCCGGCGGCGTCCACCCCGGTTCCGGCGCACCGTCCCCGGCGCTGCCGCCGACCAACGGCGCCGCACCCACCGATGGCACGGCACCGACCCACGCCCCTGCCGCGACCCACGGCCCGGCTGCGGCCAACAGCCCTGCCGCGGCCGAGGGCACGGTGGAGGGCGGGCGGCCCCCGACCACGGGGACGGCACCCACCGGACTCGCTGCAGCTCTGCTGCGCGACCCCGCCCCCCACCGGACCGAGGCCCCGACGGAGCCGACCGTCGAGTACCAGCGGTTGCGGGGGCCGGCAGCGCGTGTCGTGGCCAACATGGAGGCGAGCCTCAGCGTCCCCACGGCCACCAGCGTGCGGGCCGTCCCGGCCAAGCTGCTGGTGGACAACCGAATCGTGATCAACAACCACCTCGCGCGTTCCCGGGGCGGGAAGGTCTCGTTCACCCACCTGATCGGCTACGCCGTCGTCGAGGCACTGGCCGCGATCCCCGAGCTCAACCAGGCCTATGCCGAGCGGGACGGCGTCCCCACCGTGGTGCGCCCCGGGCAGGTGAACCTCGGGGTCGCGGTCGACCTCGCCCGACCGGACGGCACCCGCCAACTGCTCGTGCCCAACATCAAGGGGTGCGAGCGGCTCGACTTCGGGCAGTTCTGGGCGGCCTACGAGGACGTCCTGCGCCGCACGCGGTCCGGACGGCTCGGCGCGGACGACTTCGCGGGCACCACGATCACCCTCACGAACCCGGGCACGATCGGCACGGTGCACTCGGTGCCCCGCCTGCTCGCCGGGCAGGGCGCGATCATCGGCGTCGGGGCCATGGAGTACCCGGCCGAGTACCAGGGCGCCGCGGCGGAGACCCTGGCCCGGCTCGCGGTCAGCAAGATCCTCACCCTGACCTCCACCTACGACCACCGGATCATCCAGGGCGCGCACTCCGGGGAGTTCCTGCGGATCGTGCACGCCAAACTCCTGGGCGAGGACGGTTTCTACGACCGGATCTTCTCCGCCCTGCGCCTGCCCTACGAGCCCATCCGGTGGGTGCGGGACATCTCGGTCTCGCACGACGACCAGGTCAACAAGACCTCCCGCGTGCAGGACCTGATCCACGCCTACCGCGTGCGCGGGCACCTGATGGCGGACACCGATCCCCTGGTCTACCGGCAACGCCGGCACCCCGACCTCGACGTCACCTCGCACGGCCTGACCCTGTGGGACCTGGACCGGGAGTTCCCCACCGGCGGCTTCGGCGGCCGCCCGGTGATGCCGCTGCGCCACATCCTGGGGGCGCTGCGCAACTCCTACTGCCGCACCGTGGGTGTGGAGTACATGCACATCCAGGACCCGGAGCAACGACGCTGGCTGCAGGAGCGGATCGAACGGCCGGACGCCGACCCGCGCCCCTCCCCCGCCGAACAGCTGCGGATCCTGCGCCGGCTGAACGCGGCCGAGGCGTTCGAGACCTTCCTGCAGACCAAGTTCGTGGGCCAGAAGCGCTTCAGCCTCGAGGGCGGCGAGTCGGTGATCCCGCTCCTCGACGCGGTGCTGACCGCCGCCGCGCAGCGCGGACTCGAGGCCGTGTGCATCGGCATGCCGCACCGCGGCCGGCTCAACGTGCTCGCCAACATCGCCGGCAAGAGCTACGCGCAGATCTTCCGCGAGTTCGAGGGCGTGCAGGACCCCCGCAGCGTGCAGGGCTCGGGCGACGTGAAGTACCACCTGGGCACCGAGGGACGGTTCACCGCCGACACGGGCGAGTCGACCGAGGTGTACCTGGCCGCGAACCCCTCGCACCTGGAGGCGGTCAACCCGGTGCTCGAGGGCATCGTGCGGGCCAAGCAGGACCGGCTCAACCGGGGCAGCAGCTTCTTCCCGGTGCTGCCGGTGCTCCTGCACGGTGACGCCGCCTTCGCCGGCCAGGGCGTGGTCGCGGAGACCCTCAACCTGTCCCAGCTGCGCGGTTACCGCACCGGTGGCACCGTGCACGTGGTCATCAACAACCAGGTCGGGTTCACCACCGCCCCCGCCTCCTCCCGGTCGTCGGTCTACTGCACGGACGGTGCCCGCATGATCCAGGCACCGATCTTCCACGTGAACGGGGACGACCCACAGGCCTGCGTGCGCGTGGCACGTCTGGCCTTCGAGTTCCGCATGGCCTTCGACAAGGATGTCGTCATCGACCTGGTCTGCTACCGGCGGCGCGGGCACAACGAGGGCGACGACCCGTCCATGACCCAGCCGCTCATGTACCGGCTGATCGAGAACAAGCGCAGCGTGCGCAAGCTCTACACCGAGGCGCTGGTCGGCCGCGGCGACATCACCGTGGCCGACGCGGAGCAGGCCCTGCGCGACTACCAGGAGCAACTCGAGCGCGTCTTCACCGAAACCCGCGACGCCTCCACCGTGGCGGAGACCGGCCCCCGCGAGGTCACCGCCGGACTGGACCTGCCCCAGGCCCAGCGTTCGGACGCCGGCAGCCACGCCCCCTTCCGCACGGCGGTCGACGCCGAGGTGCTGGCCCGGATCGGCGCGGCCCACACCGCCCCGCCACCGGAGTTCACCGTGCACCCCAAGTTGGGACCGCTGCTGGAACGTCGGGCCAGGATGGCCACGCAGGGCGGCGTCGACTGGGGGTTCGCCGAACTCCTCGCCCTCGGTTCCCTGCTGCTGGAGGGCGTACCGGTACGCCTGGCCGGGCAGGACACCCGACGAGGGACGTTCGTGCAGCGGCACGCCGTGCTGATCGACAAGCTGACCGGGGCCGAGTGGACCCCCCTGTCCGGACTGGACCCCGCCCAGGCGAAGTTCTGGATCTACGACTCCCTGCTCAGCGAGTTCGCCGCGATGGGCTTCGAGTACGGCTACTCCGTGGAACGGCCCGACGCCCTGGTGCTCTGGGAGGCCCAGTTCGGCGACTTCGCGAACGGCGCACAGACGATCATGGACGAGTTCATCTGCGCCTCGGAGCAGAAGTGGGGGCAGCGGTCCTCGGTCGTTCTGCTCCTGCCCCACGGCCTGGAGGGCCAGGGGCCGGACCACTCCTCGGCCCGGATCGAGCGCTACCTGCAGCTCTGCGCGGAGAACAACCTCACGGTGGCCTTCCCGTCCACCCCGGCCTCGTACTTCCACCTGTTGCGCCGGCAGGCCCACACCCGCCCGCGGCGTCCCCTGGTCGTCTTCACGCCCAAGTCGATGCTGCGGCTGCGGACCGCCACCTCCGAACTGGCGGACTTCACCTCGGGCGGCTTCCGCACGGTTCTCGGCGAGGCACCGGCCGGACGGTCCGTCGACCGCGTGCTCCTGTGCTCGGGAAAGATCTACTACGACCTGGTCGCCGAGCGGAGCCGGCGCGAGGACCGGCGTACCGCGATCGTGCGCCTGGAGCAGCTGTACCCGTTGGACGGCCAGGCCCTGCAGGACGCGCTCGCGCCGTTCCCGGATGCCGAGCTCGTGTGGGTGCAGGAGGAGCCGGCCAACCAGGGCATGTGGTCGTTCATGGCGATGAACCTGCCGGAGCTGCTCCGCGGCCGAGGGCTGCTGCGGGTGTCCCGCCCGGCCTCCGCCTCCCCCGCCACCGGGTCCTCCCGCAAGCATCAGGCCGAACAGGCGGCCCTCGTCACGCAGGCCTACACCCGCTGACGGCCCGCTGCCCTCCTCAGGCAGGCCCCGACACCTGCGCACACATCCCGAGGGCACACCGCAGCAGCAGGCGGCGGGCGACGACCGGTCCCCTCGGGCGAGGCGTCCCGGCTCGGCCCTGGACCGTCCGGAATCGGTTGTCAACGACCCTGACCGACCGATGTGGCCGTGTCGGTGATGTCCGCGGGGGCGCAGTCAGGAAGAATGTGCCCGTGTACTTCACCGACCGCGGCATCGAGGAGCTGGCCCAGCGCCGGGGCGAGGAGGACGTGACCCTCGCCTGGCTGGCCGAGCGACTGCGGTCCTTCGTGGACGAGCACCCGGAGTTCGAGGTGGCGGTCGACCGGCTGGCCACCTGGCTCGCCAGGCTGGATGACGACGAATGAGCGACTTCCTCGACGGCACCGCGGCGGGCCGCCCGGAGAGCCGCGTCTGCGTCCTCGGTGACGACCTCGTCGTCGGGGTGGGCGATCCGCGCGCGCTCGGGTGGATCGGACGGGTCTCGGCCCGCACCTCGCGGGACGAGCAGTCCATCGTCGTCCTGCCGCTCGGCGTGCCGGGCGAGACGACCGGCCAACTCGTGGACCGCTGGCGCGAGGAGACGGGTCGGCGCTACTCGCCCGGGACCCTCGCCCGCCTCGTCCTCGGACTCGGCCACGCCGACCTCACCGAGTCGGTGTCGATGGCACGCTCCAGGCTCAACCTGGCGAACATCCTCGACGAGGCCTCCGCACGTACCCTGCCCACCTTCGTGGTCGGACCGCCCCCCACCCTGAGCCCGCACCTGAACGAGCAGATCGGCGAGCTCTCCGACGCCTTCGCCGACGTCTGCCAGCGCCGCCGGGTTCCGTTCGTGGACACCTACTCGCCGCTCGTCAACCACGACGACTGGCTCACCGACCTCACCGCCTCGGACGGCGTGCACCCCGGACAGGTCGGCTACGGGCTGATCGCCTGGCTCGTGCTGCACGGCGGCTGGCACACCTGGCTCGGGGTCCCCGACGTCTGAACAGGCCTGCGCCGTTCGAGGCAGGGTCCCTCGTGCCCCGTTCGAGGCAGGATCCCTCGTGCCCCGTTCGAGGCAGGATCCCTCGTTCGGCGCAGTCGCGGGGGGAGCGTTCCCGCCGGGCAAATCCGGGTGCACCCGCTCGGGTCGGTCCCTCCTCCGAGGGAGATCGGCCCCGGAGGCTCAATCCGGTCCGCAGCACTGACGAGCAGACAGGCGTAGCACCTTGCCCGTCCTCGTCTGTGGAATCGGAGAGAACTCCATGTCCGACACGACCATCCCCGCACCGGGATTCCCCACCCCGGAGGCCATGCCTGGAGCAGCTCCGGCCCCGGGCGGCATGACTTCCCCGCTGCCGAAGTCCCGCAACCCCATCGTCGTGTGGCTGCTGCTGCCGATCGTCACTCTGGGGATCTACAACCTCGTCTGGTACTACAAGATCAACAAAGACACTCAGTTCAACCCTCGAACCTCGGTCGACCCGGCCAAGGCACTGCTGACGCTCATGTTCGGCGGGATCGTGATCATCCCCCCGTTCGTCAGCATCAAGCGCACCGGTGACCGGATTGCCGCCGCTCAGCGGGCCGCGGGCCTGGCTCCCACCTGCAACGGCGTTGTCGGTCTCCTGCTGATGTTCGTGTTCCACCTCGGGCAGCTCTACTACCAGGCTGAGATGAACAAGGTCGTCGCCGCCTACCCGGGCGCGACCGCCGGCACCCCGGTGCCGCTGCGCGCGGCCTGATCCGTCCCATCGGTCTCGCGCTCCACCATGCCCCGCGGGACCGGGCAGACAGTCGGACCTCCCCGCCCGCCGGACGGAATCCCACGAATGGGTCCAGATCCGCGAGCCGGGAACCAGCGTATCCACCGCCGTACACAGGTAGTCGCAGACACAGACCGGCCCGGTGGCCGCCGATCCGAGAGGCGGCCTACCGGGCCGGTCGCGACGCCAGCAGGGGTAGGCGTCGCGGGAAGAGAGCTCAGGGTCCCGATCCGGGGCCATGCGGTGCCGGCGCCTGAGCGCCGGCACCGCGGCCTGCTGCGGGAGGGCAGATCGGGTGAGTCCTCGAATGTCGTCTAGTGGCTGCCGGACACCGCCCCCTCGGTGGCGGTGAGGGTCGGGACCGCGGTACGGGTGGGAAGCACGTAACCACCGTGGCCGTAGCCGTAGCTGTGCCCACCGCTCCCGGTGCGGAATCCGCCGGTCGAGGGCACGGACGGCGGAGCCGTCCAGGTCACGGTGGGGTGCGGCCAGGTCACGGTGGGGTGCGACCACGTCGGCTGGCTCCCGGAGGCGTGGTACCCGTCCCAGCCAGCCTTGGCCGCGCAACTCCAGAACAGTTCCGGCCACGCCGACCAGTCACGCAGGTCCCGCGTCGTCTCGGTCCCCGTCCGGGTGGTGCGGACGGTCGGGGTGGTCGTCCTCGCCGACCGGCCGTCCTGGGCGGACGGCCAGTCGTCGGGCCACCGCGTCCAGTCCCGGGCCTCGGAACGTGCGGCGGGGCTGCCGGACGGGATCGGGCGGACCGTCATCGAGGGGCAGGGCGGAGGCTCGCCGACCAGGCCGACGCAGTAGCTCTGGACGTTCTTCTCCCCGCCCGCGGCCTTGACGAGGACCTTCGCGAACCGGGACCGCAGCAACATGTCCTGGTTGGGTGCGGGCGCCACCAGCCAGAATCGGCACAGGTGCCCGAGCAGGACCTTCGAGGGCGTGCGACGCGAGGCCTCGGAGAACCAGGTGGGCGCCTTGGTGCCGGCGGGAGCCACGCGGTGCCCGGCAGCGCTCGTGGTGGTGGTGTGGGCGGTTCCCCGGTACAGCGGCCCGGGCAGGTGGCCGTCGGTCGCCGTGAGCGCGAGCCCCCCGACCGCGACAGCGGCCGTGGTGCCCGCAAGTACCTTGGCGACGAGGAGCTTGGACAACAAGCTCTTGATCATGGGTGCTCTCCTGGCGGATGAGGTGCGGGCGTCGCCCGTCGCGCGGAACCGGGCGAGAGCCTCCGTCTCCCGCGCCGTCTCCCGCGCCGACGGCCGGGCCGTGGCTGCCTGGAGGAGCGCGGACAGCGGAGTTCCGTCCCGCGCACCGTCGAGCAGTTCCTCGGCGGCACGCCGGTCGGGTCCGGATTCGCGATTCCTGGTCATGGCACCTCGCTCAGCGGAAGACCATCTCCGCGCGTCACACCCCGACGCCGATTGCCCGGCGCCCGCTCCCGGGTCCCCCGCCCGGACCCGAGGTTCTCGGCGTCACGGGAGGCCCCACGGACGGCGTCCCCGGGCTCCTTCCCCCCGGCGGCGGGACCGACACCGACGCCGATCCCCGACCAGGCCCAGACCCCGGTCTCCCCCGAGCTGTTCGGATCCCCCAGACGTCGGGCCAAGGTGCGCAGCCCTCGGTGCGCAGCCGTGCGGACGGCGCCCGCCCGCTTGCCGAGCACCGCGCCGGCCGTGTTCGCGTCGAGGCCGACCACCGCCCGCAGCAGCACCGCCTCGGCCTGGTCCGGCGGCAGGCTGGCGATCAGGCGTAGCGCCTGCTGGGTGGCCGCGGCCTGCTCGGCCGCCACGCTCACATCGGGTTCGGTGCCCGCGCGGGGCATGTCCTCCGGCGCCGTCAGGACGACCAGGCGCCGCCGGGCGGCCCGCAGGTGGTCCAGGGCCCGGTGCCGGGCAATGGTGATCACCCAGCCGCGGAAGTCGTCCAGGCCACCGCGGAACCGTCCGAGGTCGCGGCAGGTGTGCATCCAGGTCTCGCCCGCGATGTCCTCGGCGTCCTCGCCCACGAGCACGGTGAGGTAGCGCAGCAGCGAGGGCTGGAGATGCCGGTAGAGCGTGACGAAGGCGTCCTCGTCACCGCGTTGCGCGGCGAGCACGTCCTCGTCGTCGGCCCGTGGACGCACGTCCGCCCCGGCCCGCGTCTCCTCCCGTGGGCGGGCACGCGCACCCGGTCTGATCGATCGTGACGCCACGAACCCCTCCGTCCGTCGTGCCGTCCGGAGCCGGGTCGGGCAGGTGGCTGCCCGGCCCGAATGCCTCGGACGGACCCGGTGTCGCCCGGAGGCCGGTCCCTGCTGCCGGTCTCCGCGGGTTCCTGCCCGGTCGTCCTGTTCCGGTTCCTGTGCTTCGGGACGGTCGCCCTCTCGGCGGACGACCGGCTCACGATGTCAGCGAACGGGTGACCCGCGGCATTACACCCCCACGGCGTCGGGCAGGTCCCGCGCCGCCCGCCGTCGCAGTCCCGCCACGCCCCGCAGGCCCCGCGACGTCCGCCGACGCAGTCCCGCCACGCTCTGGTAGGACAGGACGATGAGCTCGACGCCGCCACCCCGGTACCTGCTCCCCTGGGGAGTGGCCGTGGTCCGGGGACGTTCCATGGAGCCCACCCTGCGGGAGGGCGATCGTCTGCTCGTCCGCTGGGTCGGTCCGCGGTTGCGCTCCCGTCTGCGCAGGTCCGGACCGGGTCAGGCGAAGGTGGTGGGACGTCTCGCCGTGGTACTCCTGCCCGGGGGCCGCCCGCTGTCCGTCAAGCGGATCACGCGCCGCCTGCCCGAGGGCTGGTGGGTCGAGCGGGACAACCCCGAGACGGGCACCGACTCGTGGTTGGTCGGCGCGATCGCTCCCGACGACGTGCGCGGCCTGGTGGTGTGTCGCCTGCGCCCCCGGCCCTTCCGGCTCGGCCGGCGGACCTGACAGGACCCCCGACGCGACCGCCGGGCGAGCATCCGGCTCCCCCAGCGGTCCGTGCCATGCGGGAGCGCCGGACCCCCGGTAGCGTGAGGCGACAGCAGTCTCCGGGAACGCACTCCGGGACCACGCCCCAGGAATGACGCACGACCACCTCGGGAAATGACCCGGTGCGGTCGCCGCGCGAATGGGGGTTCCGGCGGGAACGGCCGGGGAACCACCTCACGAAAGGGAGTACGGAATGCTCGCGCGTCTCCTCGACGTTCTCACCCGCACCGAGGTCAGGGCCCACTGCGACCTGCCCTGCGGCGTCTACGACCCCGCCCAGGCACGGATCGAGGCCGAGTCGGTCAAAGCGATCATCGAGAAGTACCAGGCCTCGGACGACCCGGTATTCCGCCAGCGCGCCCTGCTCATCAAGGAACAGCGCAGCGATCTGGTGAAGCATCACCTGTGGGTGCTCTGGACGGACTACTTCAAGGCACCGCACTTCGAGAAGTACCCGCAGCTGCACACGCTCTTCAACGAGGCGACCAAGCTGGCCGGCGCGGGTGGCACGAAGGGCGGCCTGGACGTCGCCACGGCGGACAAGTTGCTCGCCGCCATCGACGAGATCGCGAAGATCTTCTGGGAGACCAAGCAGCCGGCCTGAACCCGTGGTGAGGAAATCCAGTGGCCGGGCGGGCTCGTCCCGTCCGGCCACTGCCGTCCCCCCACCTGGGGTGACGGGACGGACGTTCGCGGAGCGCTGCGGACCCTGCGTCCCGCCGACGGACGTTCGCCGGCTCAACGGCCGCGGTGGGCGCTGCCTCGGGCGGTGGCCGCGGCCAGGCGCACGCCGAGTCGACCGGACGGCGACAGGAATCGGGTCTCCACCAGTCCGCCCGCGGCGATGATGACGAGCCCCGTGACCACGCCGACGATCGAGGGTGTGCCGACCAGACGTTCCCGGAACACGAGCATCCCGCAGGCCAGGGCCGCGACGGGCTCCACCGCGGTCACCGCGGGCAACACGGTGCGCAGCGGGGCCATCTGGAACGCCCGTTGGATCAGCACGTTCCCCAGCATGGACGCACTCGCGAAACCGCCGACCGCCCCGGCGAGTGCGAGCGGGCGTCCGTGTCCCTGCCCCAGGACCAGCCCCACCTGCTTGAGGAAGGTGGCGTCGATGGCGAAGCAGACCCCGCTCACCACCCCGATCAGCCGGGCGAGCATCGGGCCGTCCACGCGGGTGCGCACCGCGAGAGCTCCGGCCCCGCCCACCACGGCCACCGCGAGCAGGGCCAGGATCAACCGGCCCGGAGAGGGCTCCTGTCCGTCGCTCGGCCGGCCCACCGCGGCAAGGACGGTCACGCCGGTGACGAGCACGAGCGGCCCGACCATCGCGCGGGCCCGGATCGGCCGGCGGTCCAGCACGGACTCGATCAGGAGTGAGACGACGAGGCCGCAGGTCACGATCGCCTGCACCACGATCACACTGCCCTCGACCAGCGCGCACATCTGCAGCACGAGCGCCGCCGCCGAGCAGGTGGCACCCATGAGCCAACGGGGCGTGTGCAGCATGCGGGCCAGCAGCCGCAGCGCACTCCCGTCGCCACGAGGGGCACGGGCCGCCGATCGCCGCTGCAGGTTGGTGCCCAGTGCGTACATGACCGTTGCGATCGCGGCCAGGACGTCGGACACCAGCGTCTGAGGGATCAATCGTGTGCTCCCGCCCCCGCGCGGACGGGTAGGGGTACCGCCTCGCCGCATCCGCTCTGCCAAGGAACCACGGAGGCAGTGTGCCAGTACCTCACCCCCTGTGACGCCACATCCTCACCTCCAGCGACCCCGCCGTGTCACCAGAAGTGACGTTCTCGCCGCCTCCGGTGATGATTCCGCTCCTTCCAGCGACGCCGTCGTTCCCCCGGACGAAGCCGTCGTTCCTGCCGTGAAACCGCCATGGTTCCGCACATGAGACCGCCATGGTTCCTGCCGTGACGCCGCACTCGGTCGCCGACGACCACTGGCTACGCTGACAGCGTCCCGCACGGCTGCCTCGCGACCGGACGGAGCACCTCATGACGCCCTCGCTCGTCGTCTCGATCCATGACGTGGCTCCCGCCACCGCCACGGCAAGCCGGCGGTGGGCGGAACTGCTCGATCCGCTGGGGATCCCACTCACCTTTCTCGTCGTACCCGGCCCCTGGCAGGGGATGACCTTCGGTGATCCGGGGGACGACGGCACCGACCTCGCGGCCTGGCTGCGGGGGCGTGCCGCCCGCGGCGACGAGATCGCCCTGCACGGCTGGTGTCACCGCGCCGATGTCCCCGGTTCGCTCCCCCGCCGACTGGTGGGCGCCGCGGTGGCCCGGGGGGCCGCCGAGTTCTGGGCGCTCGACCGCAGGACCGCCCGTGAGCGGACCCGCGCGGGGCTGGGCGTGCTGCGGGCGCACGGACTCTCCCCGGAGGGCACCACGCCTCCGGGCTGGCTCGCCTCGGCGGCGGCCGTGGTGGGTTTCGCTGAGGCGGGCCTGAGCTACGCGACCGATCACGCCGGGGTCGTCGATCTGCGCACGGGACGGCGCTGGCTGGCACCGGCCCTGTGTCACCGCCCGGGACCGGCCGGATCGCCCCGGACGTCCCTGGGCGAGGCCCTGGGACGACAGGTCCTCGGCGGGGCCGCGACCCTGGTGCGAGCGGGGCGCTCCGTGCGGGTGGGACTGCATCCCAACGACCTCCCCCGTCCCGGACTGGCCGAGGCCGCGGTGCGCACGATCGGTCGCTGCCGGGATCTCGGTGCCGAGCCGCTCACCTACCTCGACGTGATCGGTCGGGACCTCGGCACCCGCCGCGCGGGCTGAGGGTGGCGGTGCGGGCGGACGAGCCGCCACCCCGTCCCGGAAGGTTACGGGTGGTGCAGCTGGCCAACTTCATCAGTCCGACGTCGGGCGGACTGGGCACCGTGGTGCGAGCCCTCGCCCGCGGGTACCGCCAGGACGGGCTGGATCCGGTGCTCGTGCTGCCCGGGGACCGGCGGCAGTCCCGGGATCCGCAACCGACCCAGGACCGGCGGCAGGCCGGGGATCCGCAACAGCTGGAGCGTCACGCCGAAGAGAGGCCGTCGGTCGAGATCCTCGGCGGCCCCCGGTTGCCGGGTTCGGGAGGCGCCTACCGCGTGCTCCTGGGACGACGCCCGGTCGCCGCAACCCTGCGCCGGCTGGCCCCGGACCTGGTCGAGGTGCACGACCAGACGACGCTCGCCTGGGTCTCCGGCTGGTGCCGGGAGGCGGGGATCCCCGCCGTGCTGTTCGCTCACGAGCGCATCGACCTGGTCGCGGCCGAGGCGACCCGGTGGCTGGACGCCGTCCCTCGCGGGGCGATCTGGCGTGACCGCGCGACGGACGGCTGGACCTCACGCCTGGCAGACCGGTTCGACGCGGTCGTCTGTGCCTCCCGATTCGCCGCGGAACCGTTCCTGACCGGCGGAGGTGCCTGGTTGTCGGGCAACGCAGAGCCGTCGGGACACGCGAGGCCCTCCGCGCAGACAGCGCCGTCGGTGCACGTCGTGCCGTTCGGCGTCGACCTGGACCTGTTCCGGCCCCGGACGTGTCGTGACCTGCCGTGGGACCTTGGGACCCTCCGCCTGGTCAGCGTGGGCCGGCTGCATCCCGACAAGCGTCCCGAGCTGGCCCTGGACACCCTGGCCGAGCTGTGTGCCGCCGGGGTGCGGGCCCAGCTCGTCCACCTCGGGGAGGGTCCGCTCGGCCCCGCGCTGCGGGCCAAGGCGGACCGCGAGCGGCTACCGGCCCGATACCTCGGCCATCAGCCGGACCCGGTGCGGGTCGCGGAGGTGCTCTCGGCGGCGGACGTCGCGCTGGCCCCGTGCCCCCGGGAGACCTTCGCCCTGGCCGCGCTGGAGGCCATGGCCTGCGGGACACCCGTGGTGGTCAGCGCCCGCGGCGCCGCGGGCGAACTCCTCGAGCCCGGTGCGGGGGCGACCGCGAGCTCGGCCCGGCAGGCAGCCTCCGCGGTCCGCGCGCTGGCAGCGGACGCGGGAGCAGGCGCCGCCGCACGCGCCGCAGCGGAACACCGCAGCTGGACGGCCACCGTGGCGGCCGTCCGCGAGGTGCACGACCAGGTACTGGTCAGGCCACGAGACCCAGCTTGCGCAGCTCGACGGTCAGGTCGTGCGGGTTGGTCGAGACGGCCATCGCCTCGTTGATCGAGATGACGTTGTCCCGGACCAGCGCCACGAGATGCTGGTCGAAGGTCTGCATGCCGTAGAAGTGACCCTCACGGATCAGATCGGCCAGGGTGGAGGTCTTCTCCTCGTCGATGATCGCCTCGGCGACCCGCCCCGTGTTCACGCAGATCTCCACCGCCACGCACCGTCCCAGCCCGTCCGCTCGGGGCACCAGACGCTGGCAGATGATCCCGCGCAGTGCGCCGGCCAGGGCCAGCCGGATCTGCTTGTGCTCGTGCGGGGGGAAGAAGTCGATGACCCGGGCCACGGTCTCCTGAGCGTCCGTGGTGTGCAGGGTGGACATGACGAAGTGGCCGGTCTCGGCGGCGGCGACCGCCGCACGTACCGTCTCCTGGTCACGCATCTCCCCGACCAGGATCACGTCCGGGTCCTGGCGCATGGCTGCGCGCAGGGCCCCGTTGAAGTCCTCGGTGTCCACGCGGACCTCACGCTGGTTGATCATTGCCAGCTGGTCCTCGTGCAGGATCTCGATCGGGTCCTCGATCGTGACGACGTGCACCTCGCGCTGGCAGTTGATCAGGTTCACCATGCCGGCGAGCGTCGTCGTCTTGCCCGACCCGGTCGGACCGGTCACCAGCACCAGTCCTCGCGGTTCCAGGGCCAGCTGCCCGATCACCTCGGGCAGGCCCAGCTGGTCGAGCGGGATCGCGCCCACGGAGACCCGCCGGAAGACCAGCCCGACCGCCCCCCGCGCCCGGAACGCGTTCACCCGGAACCGCCCCACGCCGGGCAGCGAGTACGCGAAGTCGGCCTCGTTCGTGCGGGTGAACTCCTCCCGCAGATCGGGCCGCAGGACCTCGGTCAGCATGTGCTCGGTGTCCGCCGAGCACAACACCGGCGCCTGCAGCTTGCGCAGCCGGCCGTCGATGCGCACCCGGGGCGGGGACCCGACCTTGCAGTGGAGATCCGACCCGAACAGCTCGGACACTGCGGTCAGGAACGGGACGACGGAAAGTGGCTGCTCGCTCACTGCCCGAGAATCGGCGCGGCCGACCGCCTGCTTGAGCGGGCCACCGTCCCCAGCAGCTCCCCGAGTTCCGCGCAAGGGGCTCCTCGGGTTCCCTGCGGTCGGCCCGAGCTCACGACGGGCGTCCTCCGAGTTCTCTGCAGGCTGCACCGTAATCCCGGCAAGACTGCCCCGAGTTCTCTGCAGGCCGCCCCGAGTTCTCTGCAGGCCGCGCCTTGGAGTCCCGCGCGGGGGCTCCCACGGACCGGAACGATGCCGCAGGTGTGGGACGATGCAGGTCGAGCACGTCGACGACCGGGCGGCCCCACGCCGGCCCCGGCGTCCGGATCCGACCCCGTCGTCACGAGGAGCAGCACCGTGAGCAAGAACTCCCGCAAGCGCAAGTCCCGCAAGAACAACGGTGCGAACCACGGTCGCCGTCCCAACAGCTGACCACCCGCATCGCTGATCGTTCGCCTCGCCGGCCCGGTCCCTGCCCGTCCTTCTACGTCGGGCCGGGAGTACCGGGCCGGTGGCCTTGACGGCCCCGGAGGGCGGACCCTCGAAAGTCCGCGGTTCGGCTCCCGCGGACCCCGTGGTTCCTCGACCGGGCTGTGGTTCCCCGACCAGGCCGTGGCTCAGTGCAGGCTGAGCCGGATCTCCTGGATCTGCACCAGGATCCGTGCCCGCAGGTCCTCCGGCGCGCGCTCGCACTCGCAACTGCGACGTACCAACGCCTTGAGCGCCAGGTCCAGGTTGTGTTCCTCCAGGCAGGGCGCGCACTCGTCGAGATGCTGCTGCACCCGCCGGACGTCCTCGTCGGTCAGCTCACCGTCCAGGTACTCGAAGACCCGGTCGAGTACCTCGGCGCAGTCGGTCTCATGCGGTCGGCCACAGCTCACGAGGCGCCTCCGTCGTCGGCGACACCGGCAACCGTCAACCCGCGCTCCCGCGCATAGCCCTCGAGCAGCGTGCGGAGCTGCCTGCGGCCGCGGTGCAGCCGGGACATGACGGTGCCGATCGGCGTACCCATGATCTCCGAGATCTCGCGGTACGCGAAACCCTCGACATCCGCCAGGTACACCGCGATCCGGAACTCCTCGGGGATCGCCTGGAGCGCATCCTTCACGTCACCGTCGGGCAGGTGGTCGAGTGCTTCGGTCTCCGCCGAGCGCAGGCCACCGGAGGTGTGCGACCCGGCGCGGGCGATCTGCCAGTCCTCGATCTCCTCGGTCTGGGTCTGCTGGGGTTCCCGTTGACGCTTGCGGTAGGAGTTGATGTACGCGTTCGTCAGGATCCGGTAGAGCCAGGCCTTGAGGTTCGTCCCAGGGGTGTACTGGTGGAACGAGCCGAATGCCTTGGCGAACGTCTCCTGGACGAGATCCTCGGCATCGGCGGAGTTACGCGCCATGCGCAGGGCCGCGGAGTAGAGGACGTCGAGGTACTGCAGGGCTTCGCGTTCGAAGCGGGCCGCACGATCCTGTGCCGACTCAACGGGGGGAGGGGTGAAAGTACTGCTCGGGGTCGGGCCGGTCGTCTCTGCGGTCTCGTCGCTCATCGCTCTCGAGGATATCGGCCCACGGACGGGGTCACCTCCCCACGACCGGGCACCCCGCGACACCGCACCCGCCGTACCGCCCCAGCAGGTGTCGGTGAACATCGTCCCCGGCACCGAGTCCCTGGCCAACACCAGCACTCCGTGATCCCCTCGTCCGACGGCGGGCCGCCGGAAAGGGGCCCACGCTCGTCAACGCGCCGGTCGGCCACGACATTCCGTCGTCCCGGTCTCGCCCAGCATCCCGGGCTCCCCCAGCGTCCCGAGTTCGCCCAGCAGCCCGGCGTCCCCGATGTCCTCCAGCGCCTCGACCAGCCGGGATCCGGTGGCCCGCACCGAGTTCACGGCCGGCGACACCGCACGGGCCACGAAACGTCCCGGCGGCACGGGTGACAGCAGGTCGCGTATCTCGGACTCCTCACGGACCGCGGGTCCAGCCACCGGTCCCACCGGTCCCGGGGCAGCACCATGGGCATTCGGTCGTGGACCGCCCGCAAGGCGTCCTCCGCCTCGGTGGTGACGATCACCACAGAGGCGAGCCAGGCACCCGGGTCGTCCTCGGGCAGGGCGCGATCCCGCCAGAACTCGTAGAGCCCGGCGAACGCCAGGCCGGTGCCGTCCGCCGCGTGCAGGAAGTACGGCTGCCGCCGCCCCCGCGCCCCGGCACCGGACGTCCCCGGCACCGTTCGCCACTCGTACCAACCGTCGGCCGGCACCAGGCAACGCCGGGCCAGGGCCGGTCGCCGGTAGGACGGCCGCTCGAAGAGGGTCTCCGCCCTTGCGTTGATCATGCGCTGGGCCACCGCACCGTCCTTGGCCCAGCTCGGCACCAGCCCCCAGCGGAACAGGCGCAGCCAGCGGATCGTGGACGAGGTGCGCTCCTGGCCGGGCAGCCCGAGGGGCTCCTGGCCAGCGGCTCCGCCGGGTTCCTGATCGGGCGTCCCGGCCTCCGGTCCCGGGGCGGGTGCGGGGACCGGCTGCTCGACGCGCCGCACGCGCTCCAGGATCACCGGCACCGACCGGGTCGGGGCCACGTTGTAGTCCGGCGGGAGCGCACCCGCGTCCGTCCCCGGCCCGGGATCCGCGGTCTCGTCGACCTCGAACTCCTCGACGAGCTGCCCGGGATCGCGGCTGGCCGCGTAGCGTCCGCACACCCCGGCATCGTCCCATCGCGCATCGCGCATCGCCCATCGCGGACGCCCGAGCGGGACGTGCCGTCCGCGCACCGCGACCCGATCGTCCGCGCATCCGGACCGGCCTCACACACCCGACCGAGCAGCATGAGCCACGCCGACGCACCTGCACCGCCCCGCGAAGGGCTCCGACGGACTAACCTCGCGGCATGACCCAGCCAGGCCGAACCCGTGCGCTCTGGCCGGCCCCCACCGCGACCGGACCGGTGGAAGCGACGGTGGCCCTGCCGGGGTCGAAGTCGTTGACCAACCGGTACCTGGTCCTCGCGGCACTGGCCACCGAACCCTCCCGGCTGCGGGCACCGCTGCGCTCGAGGGACACCTGTCTCATGGCGGCCGCGCTCGCCGAGCTGGGCACGACCCTGCACGACGTGCCGGGCCCCAGCCCGTTCGGCCCCGACTGGGTCGTCATCCCGGGTGACCTGCACGGTCCCGCCTCCGTGGACTGCGGTCTGGCCGGCACCGTGATGCGCTTCCTGCCCCCGGTGGCGGCGCTGGCCGAGGGACCGGTGCACTTCGACGGGGACGCGCGTGCCCGGCAACGCCCCATGGCCCCGGTGGTGGACGCCCTGCGTGCCCTGGGGGTCGAGATCACCGACGACGGCACGGGACGACTGCCCTTCACGGTGCACGGCCGGGGACGCGTGCGCGGCGGCCGCGTGCGGATCGACGCCTCGGCGTCCAGCCAGTTCGTCTCCGCGCTGCTGCTGGCGGGTGCCCGCTACGAGGAGGGGCTGCTCGTCGAGCACGTCGGGCCGCCGATCCCGAGCCAGCCGCACGTCAGCATGACCGTCGAGGCCCTGCGGGACGTGGGGGTCGTGGTCGACGAGGGTGGTGCCGACGGCGCCCAGTCCACCTGGCAGGTGGATCCCGGGCCGATCGGTGCCCTGGACGTGCAGGTGGAGCCGGACCTGTCGAACGCGGCACCGTTCCTGGCCGCCGCGCTGGTCACGGGGGGCCGGGTCCGGGTGCCCGGCTGGCCGCAGTACACCACCCAGGCCGGTGACTCGCTGCGGGACCTTCTCGACGCCATGGGCGCCGAGGTGACCCTGGACCGGGACGGTCTGACCGTGGGCGGTACCGGCGAGCTGTACGGCCTGGACGCCGACCTGCACACCGCGGGGGAACTTGCTCCCGTGGTCGCCGCGCTCTGCGCGCTCGCGGACACCCCCTCCCATCTGCGGGGAATCGCCCACCTGCGGGGGCACGAGACCGATCGCCTGGCCGCCCTCGCCGCCGAACTCGGGCGTCTCGGCGGCGACGTCACCGAGACCGAGGACGGGCTCGTGATCCGTCCCCGGCCGCTTCACGGTGGCGTCTTCGCCACCTACGACGACCACCGGCTGGCCACGGCCGCGGCGGTGCTGGGATTGCGCGTGCCCGGGGTCCAGGTCGAGAACGTGGAGACCACCGCCAAGACCCTGCCCGAATTCACGACGTTGTGGCAGGACCTGCTGAACAGCCGGGCTGCTGGTCCGGACCCCGCCGTCCCGACCGGACGTGGGCCCGGCGCGTGAGCCCCCGCCGACGGACGGACCTGGACGAGTCGGATATCCGCATCCGGCCCAATCCCCGCGGGTCGCGCCCACGGTCCAAGGAACGCCCGCGCCACGAGGACGCCGTGCCGGCCCAGGTGATGGCCGTGGACCGCGGCCGGTACACCTGCCTGCGCGGGAGCTTCGACGATCCCCACGCCACCGACGTCCCCAGCACCACCGACGTCCTCGACCTCTCCAGCCGGACGGTCACCGCGATGAAGGCCCGGGAGCTGGGGCGTGCGGGCATCGTCGTGGGCGACCGGGTCGCTCTCGTCGGGGACGTGACCGGGCGTCCCGGAAGCCTGGCCCGGGTGGTCCGGGTGGAGCCGCGCACCAGCATGCTGCGCCGCAGCGCCGACGACACGGACCCGGTCGAGCGGGGCGTGGTGGCCAACGCCGACCAGCTCGCCGTCGTCACCGCGCTCGCCCGGCCACAGCCCCGGCCGCGGATGGTCGACCGGTGCCTGGTGGCCGCCCTGGACGCCGGGATGGACACGCTGCTCCTGCTCACCAAGGCCGATCTCGCCCCGCCCGGACCGTTCCTCACCTCCTACGTCGACCTCGCGGTGGCCGCCCTGGTCACCGCACGCGACGCCGACGGCGTGCTCACCGGGGTGGACGACGTCCGCGCCGCCCTCGCCGGCCGGGTCACCGTGCTCGTGGGTCACTCCGGGGTGGGCAAGTCGAGCCTGGTCAACCAGCTCGTCCCGGGCGCCGCCCGGAGCATCGGCGCGGTCAACGACGTCACCGGCCGCGGCCGGCACACCTCCTCCTCAGCCGTGGCCCTGCCCCTGCCCCAGGGCGGCTGGGTGGTCGACACCCCGGGAGTGCGCTCGTTCGGCCTCGCCCATGTGGATCCGGATCGGATCATCCGGTCCTTCGCCGAGCTGGCCCCCGGCTCGCAGGAGTGCCCCCGAGGGTGCAGCCACGACGAGCCCGAGTGCGCCCTGGACGACTACGTCGCGGCCGGGGGCGCCGGACCTGCCGGGGCGTCGCGACTGAACTCACTCCGTCGGCTGCTGCGCTCGAGGGCCGGGAGCGCCGAAGAGACCCCCGAGCGCTGAACCGGGAGTCGGGTGCGGCCGGATGCCCGTCCGCCCGTGGACGCCTCACCCCACCGCGGTCACGACGCGGCGGAGAACACCGGACTGCGGCAACTGTGCGTCACGTATCCTCACCCGCACTCCGAGCGTCCAGGCGCTCGTCGTCGCCGTCACCGTGGCCGTCTCCCCGGGCCACGACGTGGGAATAACGATTGCGTCAAGAGCACGGGCTGGCTGTTGCCCCGACGACCCGGCTGGGAAGAGGCTCACTGATCGTGCGCAACGGCGAGGCGGCCACGGAGGGCAGCCCGAACCAGCAGGACCGGCAGCAGGAAGTCCGCCATTCCCTGTTCGGTCCGGTGCAGACGTCCCGGCGCACGCGGGTCGGCCGCTGGGCGCCCGCGATCGTGCTCGCCCGGCTCCGCCCGCAGTGGGCGATCCTGTCCGTGGTCCTGACCGTCTGCCTGCTCGCGGCGACGTTGCTCTCCGGGCTGGCCGTGCTGGTGGACGCCTCGCAGCGATTCGGGGTGCGCGCCACGCTGGCCCACGCCACCCCCGACGAGACCCGCGTCGACATCACCGCGGACCTCAACGGCATGCCCCTGGCGCCGGCCCACCGCGCCCTCGACCGCAGCGTCACCGGGCTGCTCGGCGGTCTGCCGTCCAGCAACACGACCCACCTGGTCTCCACGGTGGCCGCGGTCACGGAGCCGGCGCCGCTGGACCGGTCCGGATACGGGTGGCTCACGTACTACGCCGACTACGACGGGCTCGCCGGCACCACGACCCTGCTGCGGGGGGTCTGGCCCCGCACCGCCGGCTCCACCACCGCCGTGCCCGTGGCGATCCCCGAGCGACTGGCCAAGGACCTCGGGCTGGAACTCGGTGACCGGTTCGACGCCGCCGACCAGATGGGCTCGACCAACACCCGCGCGGTCGTGGTCGGGGTGTACCGGGTGGCCACCCGTCCCGTGGCGGCCGTGTGGAGCGACGACCCGCTCGAGGGCAAGACCTTCGACCCGGCGCACCCCGTGCCCTACACCCCCCAGCTCACCGCGACCGCCTACGGCCCGCTCGTCACCTCCCGGGAGGCGTTCCTGGCCGGTTCGGTCCCCACGAACACCCTGCACCGGGTGGACGTGCCGCGCCTGGCCGACCTTCCGCTGAGCCGGCTTCACCAGGCCGCGCAGCGGGCGAAGGACGCCCACGAGCAGATCCCGGCGGACCTGTCCTCGGTGACCCGCTCGGTCCTGGCGATCACCACCCTCGGCACCACCCTCGAACGGGCCGAGCGCTACCTCGTCGTCACCCGGTCGAGCATCACCGTGACCGCGCTGCTGCTGCTGGTGCTCTCGCTGTCCGCGCTCCTGCTCGCCGCGCGGCTGCTCGCGGATCGCCGGCTCACCGAACAGTCGCTCATGCGGGCCCGCGGAGCCTCGGGCCGTCAGGTGGTGGCCCTGGCCGCCGTCGAGGCGACGTTCCTCGCCGTGGTCGTCGCGCTCGCCGCCCCCCAGCTCGCCCGGCTGCTGTACCTGGTCCTGGCCCGCAACCACGACTTCGAGGCCGCGGGCATGCACCACGACCCCGGGCTCCCGCCGATCGCCTGGCTCACCTCCGGGGCGGCCTGCCTGCTCTTCGTCCTGGTCCTCCTGGCCCCGCTGGTCCGGCGCGGAGGCACCTTCGTCGAACAGGAGCAGCAGCACGCCCGGCAGGACCGGCGCACGGTGATCCAGCGCTCGGGCCTGGACGTCGCGGTCGTGGCCCTGGCCGTGCTGGCCTACTGGCAACTGCGGTCGTACCGGTCCCCGCTCGTCGGGGACGCCGGCACGCTCGCGATCGACCCCGTGCTGGTCGCCGGCCCCGCCCTGGCCCTGCTCGGCGGTGCCCTGATCACGGTGCGTCTGGTCCCGGCGGTCTCCCGGGTGCTGGAACTGGTCGCGGCCCGCGGGCGCGCCGTCGTCCTCCCCCTGGCCGCCTGGGAGGTGGGACGCCGTTCCCGGCGCGCGGTAGGTGCCGTGCTGCTGCTCAGCCTCGCCCTGGCCGTGGGGACGTTCGGCCTGTCCTTCCTGAGCACCTGGGCGGCCTCCCAGCAGGACCAGGCCGACTTCCAGGCACCGGCGGACGTCGTGGTGCGTACCGATCCGCAGCTGCCGGCGCTCGAGCGGGCACAGGAACTGGCCGCGGTGTCCGGAGCCGGCACGCTGCTCCCGGTCGTCCACACCGAGTCCAGTCTCGGGGATCCCGACGACCAGCGCTTCCTCTTCGACCCCAACGAGGACGGCACCCCCGTGCAACTGCTGGCCGTGGACACCCACCGGGTCTCCGGGCTGCTCCACGGGCGGGTCATCGCCCCCGGCGGGGCCAGCGCCGCGGCCATGGGCGCGCTGACCCGGCTCGGCCCCGGACTTCCGACCGGCGGTGTCCGGCTGCCGGGCACCCCCACCTCGCTCTCGGCCCGGGTACGCCTCGAGCTGGCCCCCACGCCCCCGACGCCGATGGTGGCCGCCGTCCGCTTCGTGGTGCAGGACGCCACCGGAGCCCGGCAGATCGTCCCGATGGGCGAGGTCCCGGTGGACGGTCGGACGCACCCGCTCTCGGCCTCCCTGGTCGACCCCGGCAAGGACGTCACGGGACCGCTGCGGGTGGTCGCGGTGCAGACCCTGTGGATCCCCTCCCCCGCCGACCACGAGAGCGGCGAGTTCGACAGCGGCAGCCTTTTCGGGGCCCGTGTGCACATCGATTCCGTGGTCACGCACCGCGCGGGCTCCCCCGACCACAGGCTGACCCTGAGCACGCCGGTCACCTGGCACACGTCGTCCCTGATGGGTTCCTCCGACGGCCCGGTGACCGGTTCCGGGAACACCCTGGTCTCCGCGCACGTCACGGTGGCCATCGGGATCCTCCGGTTCCTGACCGCGGCCAACGTGGTCTTCACGACCTGGGCGCCCTCGGTGCTGCCGATCTCCGGCGTCGCCAACACCGCCCTGCTCCAGTCCATGGATGTGGCCGTCGGGGACACGGTGGCGGTGCGCGGGGTGGACGCCGCGGCCCCCGTGCAGGTGGACACCGTCGTGCCGTACCTGCCGGGACTCGACACGACCCGCCCGCAACTCCTCGTCGACCTCGACGCACTCACCCGCCGGTTGATCGAGGCCGGCGCCACGACGATCACGGTGAACGAGTGGTGGGCCCAGGTGGCACCGGACCGCGCGCCGGCCTGGGCGAACGCGGTCACCGCCTCCGGGGTCGGCACCGCCACCTCGCGGGTGGCGCTGGGGCACCAACTGCAACGAGCGCCGCTGCGCGTGGGCCTCCTGGGTGCCCTCTGGCTCATCGTGGTCGCCGCCGCCGCCTTCGCGGGGGTCGGTTTCGCGATGCACACCACGGTCGCGGTGCGGCTGCGCCGGGTGGAGTTCTCCCAGCTGCGGGCCCTGGGCATCACCCGCCGGGCGCTCAATGCCGTGGTCGGCACGGAGAACCTGCTGCTCGGCCTGCTCGGCGTCGGCTGCGGGGTCGGCCTGGGCGCCCTGCTCGCGCTGTTGGTGACCCCGATGGTCTCGCTCACCGCGGACGGCAGCAGACCGGTGCCACCGGTACTCGTGCACATCCCCTGGCACCAGGTGGGACTGCTCGCGGGCGGGGTGTGCGCGGTACTCGCGGTGATCCTGCTCGCGGTGACCCAGGCCCTGCGCACCTCCGCACTGGGCGCCGTGCTGCGCCTGGGTGACGAACGATGAGGATCCGCGCCCTGCTGCCCACCGTCGCCGGCACGCGCGGCGTCGCCGCGGCCTGCGGCCTGGTCGCGCGCCGCCGGGCCCGCCCCGACCGCTGGCTGCTTCTCGCCCTCTACACGACGGTGGCGGTCAGCGCCTTCCTCGCCACGGCCGGACCGCAACTGCTCGACCGGACCTTCGCGGTCGGCGCGCGGGGCGCGATCGCCTCCGCCGGTCGGGACACCGACGTGCGGGCGAGCTTCCCGCTGCTGCCCAAGGTGGCCACCGGCGCGGACGGATCCCCGACCCTGGTGCCGACCACGCTCGGGGAGTTCGCCCAGACCACCGAGAGCGTGCGGGCCGCACTGCCCCCGGCGCTGCGTCGGGTGGCGGGACCGCTCCTGACCACGGTGACGAGCGCGCCGCTCACCCTGCTCGGGATCGCCCCGGCAACCCAGGCCGGCGGTGCCGGCGCCTCGAGCACGGGCACGACGCGTGCCGCTTCCTCGGGCGGGCACCGGGCACCGGTCGTCTCGATCACGCTGGGCAGCGTCACCGGCCCGGGCAGCGGCGTGCACTACACCCGGGGCGGCCCGCCGACCGACGCCAGCGCCCACCCCGGGGTCGGCGCCGCGCTCCCCGTGGCGGTCTCCGAGACGCTCGCCCGCACCCTGGCACTGGCCCCGGGCGACCGGATGCGGGTGCGCCCCGCCTTCAGCGCCGGGATCACCCTCGTGGTGACCGGGGTCTACGCCGTCGACGAGCCGGCGGCGATCGCCTGGCAGCTCCTGCCCGGAGCCGTCACCCCGCGTTCCGCGCCCGACGGCACCACGGTCGCCGCGACGGTCCTCCTGGACGTCACGGCCCTGCCGACGGCGCAGATCGCCGCGGTGCAGCTGGCCGGGGACAGCATCGAGGGCAGCGGGCTGCGCGCGCAGGTCGACCAGACCGTGGACGCCTCCCTGGTCGACGCCGACGCCGTGACCGCCCTCCAGGCCCAGCTCGACCAGGTGAGCACCGTGGGCAACAACCTCCCGGGGGTGGGCGGCGCCTCCGTGGACACCGGACTCCCCGCGGTGCTGGGCGCCTACCTCACCCGCGCCCACGCCGCCCGGGCCCAGCTGTCCCTGGTCGTGGTCGGGGTGGTCGGGGCCGCCGTCGTGGTCATCCTGCTGGGTGCCCAGCTGCTCGTCGCCCGGCGATCCCGGGCCCTGGCCCTGGAACACGCCCGGGGATCGTCGATCACCGGCGTGGCCGTCCGCGCGGGCGCCGAGGCAGGACCGCTGAGCCTGGTCGCCGGGCTGATCGGCGCCCTGGCCTCGGGCTGGCTGGTGCCCACGGACTCGGGCGGCCTGCCCGGCCTGCTGCCCCGCACCCCCGTTCCGGGCGCGCGCGGGCCGCTGATCACGGTCGTCGCCGCAGCGGCCCTGGGACCGGCGCTGCTCGCCGCGTGGACCGCCTGGCGGAGCTGGGGACGCCGCCAGGCCCCCGCCAACCGCGGCGCCCGCAACCGGATCACCGGACGCCGCCGGCTCCGCCGGGCCGTGGGCGAGGGCGTGGTCCTGGTCCTCGCCGTCGCGGCCGTGATCTCGCTCCGCGGACGTGGACTCGTGCAGTCGCAGACCGGTGGGGTCGACCTCTTCCTCGCCGCCGCCCCGCTGCTCCTGGCCCTGGCCGTCACGGTGCTGGTGCTGCGGGCGTATCCCTGGCCGGTCCGCGCGCTCGCCGCGCTGGCCCGCACCCGGCGCGGGGTGGTCGGCGTCGTCGCCGGCGCCCGGGCCACGACCGCCCTGGCCACCCTGCCGCTCCTGGGGCTCGCGGTCTCGGTGGGCCTGGTCGTGACGGCCGGGCTGATCCGGGACACGGTCACCGACGGCCAGCTCACGGCGTCCTGGCAGCGGGTGGGGGCCGATGTCCGCGTCGAGGCCCCGCTGAGCGACGCCGAGGTGCGGACGCTCGGTTCCGCGCCCGGGGTGACCGCCCTGGCGACCGGGCACCGGCAGGACAACCTGCAGGTCAAGCTGGGCAACGACTACGAGCACGTCACCCTGGTCGGGGTGGACGGGCGGCGACTCGGTGCCCTCTGGACGGCCCAGGGCGAGCGGTACCGGGGCGAACTGGCCGCGTTGGGTGCCCCGCAGAGCTCCGGACGGCTGCCGGTGGTCCTCAGTCCCGACCTGGCCGCACGGTTGCGGGGACAGGAACTCGCCCTCTTCCTCGGGGACACCTTCCAGCGCACCCGCGTGGTCGGCCTGTCCTCCGTGGACGTGCGGGGCTGGCTGTCCGGCTACGTCGTCTACGGGGACGCCGCGAGCCTCGCCCGGATCCTGCCCAAGCTCGCCCCGACGAACCTGGCCTGGGTGGACGGCCCCGGCGCGGACGCCGCGGTCCAGGCCCTGCCCGCGGCGAGCGCCACCGGGGTGCACTCGCGCACCCACTGGCTCAGCCAGACCCGGGACTCGCCCCTGCTCGCGGAGGTGCTGCGACTGTTCTGGCTCGCCGTGCTGGTGCTCGCGGCCTTCGCGGCCACCGCGCTGCTGGCCACCGTCCTGGGCGGGGCCCGCGAGCGGGCGACGGCCTTGTCCACCCTGCGCACCCTGGGACTGAGCGCGCGGCAGGGCCGCTGGTTGACCCTGGGTGAGCTCGCGCCCCTGGTGCTCGCGGGCGCCGCGGCCGGGGCGATCGGTGGGGTGGTCACGGTGAGCACGCTCGGGCCCGCGCTCGGCCTGCTCCAGCTCACCGGCGGCCTGGACAGCCCCGGCCTGAGTCTCGATCCGCTGTTCGTGCTCGAGGTCGTGGCCGGCCTGGCGTTGCTGTTCGTGTTCGCCGCCCTCGTCGAGGTCGCCGTGCACCGGCGCGACCGACTGGCCGAGGTGTTGCGGGTGGGGGACGTGCGATGAGATGTCCGAGACGAGGGAGCCGGATCCGATGAACCCAGTGCTCGGCCCCGACGACAGCACCGATCTGGGGGTCTTCCAGGTCGGTTCCGCCGGTGCGCGCGATTCCCGGGCCGGTTCCACCGGCTCGACCGACTCCGGGGCCGGATCCGCCGGCCAGAACGGAGCGGGTTCGGTGAGGACGCTGCCCGGCCCCGCACCGGCCCGCGAGTACGGCGCCGATGCGCTGATCGTCTGCGACAACCTCGTGCGCATCTACCAGGTGGACCAGATCGAGGTGCAGGCCCTGCAGGGCCTCGATCTCCTCGTGGCCCCCGGCGAGATGATCGCGATCGTCGGCGCCTCCGGATCGGGCAAGTCGACCCTGCTCAATGTGCTCTCCGGGCTCGACGTCCCCACCGCGGGTCGGGCCCGCGTCGGGGAGTGGGATCTGCTGCGGATGGGACATGCCGACCGGCTGCGCTACCGGCGCGAGGTGGTCGGTTTCATCTGGCAACAGACGGGCCGGAACCTCCTGCCCTACCTGACCGCGACCGAGAACGTGCGCCTGCCGATGGCCTTCGCCGGCCTGACCAGGAAGGTCCGGACCCGCAGGGCCGCCGACCTGCTGGAGGCGCTCGGCGTGGGCTACTGCGCGCAGCGGCGGCCCGGCCAGCTCTCCGGCGGGGAGCAGCAGAGGGTCGCGATCGCGGTGGCGCTCGCGAACGGCCCCCAGGTGCTCTTCGCCGACGAGCCCACCGGAGAGCTCGACACCGCGACCTCCCAGGAGGTCTTCGCGGCACTCCGCTCGGCCAACACGGATCTCGGGGTGACCGTGGTGATCGTCACGCACGACGAGACGGTGGCCACGCAGGTGCAGCGCACCGTGGCGATCCGCGACGGGCGCACCAGTTCCGAGGTGCTGCGCCGCACCGAGGTGGACGAGCACGGCCAGTCGGCCGTGATCGCCGAGGAGTTCGCCGTGCTCGACCGGGCCGGGCGGGTGCAACTGCCCCGGGAGTACCGGGAGAGCCTGGGCCTGCGACACCGGGTGCGCCTGGAACTGGAGAACGATCACGTGGGGGTCTGGCCCGACGGCACGCGCCGACGACCCCCCGCCGACGACCCCGCGGACCCCACGACCGGTTCCTCCGCCCCCGCCGAGGAGGGGAAGAAGTGAGCGAGCGTCCCGACCCGGCGGACCCCGACACCCCGATGATCACCGTGACCGACCTGAGCCGCAGCTACGGGTCGGGGGCGGGCACCGTGCACGCGCTGCGCGGGGTGTCCTTCGAGATCCCGCAGGGCCAGCTCGTGGCCCTGGTCGGCCGGTCCGGATCCGGCAAGACCACCCTGCTCAACTGCATCGGCGGCCTGGACCGCCCGACCTCGGGCACGGCCCGGGTGGACGGGCGGGTCGTCGGCGATCTGGGCGAACGAGGGCTGTGCGCGCTGCGCCGGGACGTGATCGCCTTCGTGTTCCAGACCTTCGGCCTGGTTCCGGTACTGTCCGCCGCCGAGAACGTAGGGCTGCCCATGCGCCTGCGTCGGCTGCCGTCCGCCGAGCGGGAGCAGCGGGTGGCCGAGCTGCTGGACCTGGTGGGCCTCTCGGGCCACGTGCGGCAGCGGCCCGCCGAGCTCTCCGGCGGTCAGCAGCAGCGGGTGGCGATCGCCCGGGCCCTGGCCAACTCGCCCCGGCTGCTCATCGCGGACGAGCCCACCGGCCAGCTCGACAGCGAGACCGGCCGCGCGGTGATGCGGTTGATCCGCTCGGTGGTGCACGCGGAGGGCATGACCGCGATCGTGTCCACCCATGACCCGCTGATGATGGAGCTCGCCGACCGCACCCTGCGCCTGACCGACGGGCGGTTGACCGAGGACACCGAGGCCGTCCCGATGGCCGGCTGAGGCCTCGCCGGGCTCCCTGCGATCCCGACCCGTCCCGTCCCGTCACCGGATGTCGCACAGGTGGGACACGGCTCGTGCCCTGACTGACACTCCCGGACGTCATCCGGTCGCCGGCTCGTCCAGGTCCGGCACGGTGCCGCCCATGCGCCAGTAGAAACCCCCGGAACGGTCGAGAAAACCGTCCTCCACCAGATACCGACGCAGTGCCGCCACATCGTCGTGCACCGCACGTAACCGGCGGTTCACCTCGGATTCAGAACATCGCTCACCGGGCTCGAACAACTGCGCCAAGTGGTCGAGAATGACCAGACGTTTCGAGTACTTGGCCGGGACGGAGCGCAACCGTCCGTCGTCATCCAGGAAGGTCCTCAGGATCTCCTCACGATGACGCAGGGCGGTCAGCAGGAGTGCACGATCCACCTCGCCACCGTAGCGCCGAGGTCATCACTTGGGTACCGGGAGATTTCCGGCCACGCCGGGGCCGGCCCATCTCGACCGCACCGCAAAGGCCGTGCGGGCATCACGGAGGTCTCGACGGCACCACAGGGCCTGCCTCACACTGGCCGCATGGACAGTGCAGCGGCGGCAGTCCCGGTCATCCCCGCACACGGATCCGTCCTCATCGGGCAGGACCGCGCCGGACGATCCCTGCGGATCAGCGGCCACCCGGAGTCGGACCGGGTGATCCTGAGCATCTGGCAGGGCGCCACCTGCCAGAGCACGATCCGGCTCGCCACCGAGGACGTGCCCGGAGTCGTGGAAGCCCTGGTGCGCGCCGCGCTCCCTGCCCCGGCCCGCCACGACACCCACGCCGGCTCTGACACCCACGCTGGGCCCTCCCGGGAGGCTTCCGTCACGCCGCTGCGTACCCGCATCGAGGAGCAGTGGGGTGACCTCGCCCGCGGGGGCCACGACCTGTGGGCCGGAGTCCGCACAAGTGCCGCTCGGGCAGTCGCCGCCCTCGCGACCAGGATCGGACCGCCGCCCCGCCGCTGAGCGGTCAACCGCCCGCGTGGGTGTTGTTCACGATGTCGTGCCAGACCGCGGTCGCCCCGCTGTGCCCCACGAGCACGGTCCAGATGATCGCCGCGATCGCGGCCGCGATGGCCACCCCCACCGACACCGGTACCCACCGGCCGCCCCGGCGGTCGGCCCACCAGCTCAGGGCGGAGGCCAGCAGGAGCAGCATCGCGAACCAGGGCAGCAGATGTCCGAGGCGTGCGTGATAGGCGGCCACCTGGCTCCCGCTCAACTGGCGCATTCGGTTCTGGAGACTTTCCCCGGACTGAGCGGCGACGACCGAGAGCACGGTCACCACCGCATTTCCGGCGACTACCCAACGCACCGCTCGGGCACGCCAGCGTGACCGGGTAGCGACCGCCACGGTGACCAGCGCCGCCACCGGAACGAGAACGACGACGACATGGACGACCAGGGCATGTACCGGGAGACCCGCAATGGTGTCGAACACGAGTGGTAACGCTAACCGGATCAGTGTCAACCGCACGTTATCCCCGTGATAACCGATCCCCGATCGGTCGGTGCGTCGCATTCCTCGATGACCACGGTCAAGCCCCCGACGCGATACCGTCCGCCCGTGGCTGCCTACGACGACGACCTGCGGCTCGCGCACGTGATCGCCGACCAGGTGGACGCGCTGACCACCGCGCGTTTCCTGTCCGCGGACCTGCGTGTGGAGACGAAGCCCGACCTCACCCCCGTCAGCGACGCGGACCGGGCCGCCGAGGAGCTCGTGCGCGCACAGTTACGACGTACCCGGCCGCGGGACGCCGTGATGGGTGAGGAGTTCGGCAGTACCGGGCACGGCTCCCGCCAGTGGGTCATCGATCCGATCGACGGCACGAAGAACTTCGTTCGTGGGGTCCCGGTCTGGGCCACCCTGATCGCACTGCTGGACGCCGGACGCCCGGTGATCGGGGTGGTCTCGGCCCCTGCCCTGAACCGCCGCTGGTGGGCCGCGACCGGCACCGGCTCCTGGACCGGCCGAAGCCTCTCCTCGGCCCGTCGGTTGCGGGTCTCCGCGGTGTCCCGGCTGGCCGACGCCTCCCTGTCCTACTCCTCGCTGGGGGGCTGGGAACAGTCCGGACGCGCGGACCAGTTCCTCGAACTGCAGCGCTCGGTGTGGCGCACCCGGGCCTACGGCGACTTCTGGTCCTACATGTTGTTGGCCGAGGGAGCGGTGGACATCGCCACCGAACCGGAACTCGCGCTGCACGACATGGCCGCCCTGGTACCCGTGGTGGTGGAGGCCGGCGGTACGTTCACCTCACTGACGGGGCAGGATGGGCCGTTCGGACAGGATGCCCTGGCCACCAACAGCCTGCTGCACGCCGAGGTGCTGGCGAGGCTCTCAGCAGGGACCGCGAGAGGATAATCACCCGGTGCGAATCTCCGCCAAGACCGACTACGCCGTGCGCGCGGCCGCCGTGCTGGCCGCCTCCGCCCTGGAGGCCGAACCCGGGACGACCGGTGCCTCAGGTCCGGCGGCCGGTCCGGCGTGGGTGAAGACCGACATGGTGGCGGAGGCGCAGAAGATCCCGCTCCCCTTCCTCCTCAACATCCTCGGAGAGCTGCGGACCGCGGGCCTCGTGCAGAGCCGGCGCGGTGTGGACGGCGGGTACCGCCTGGCCCGCCCCGCCGCCGAGGTCTCGGTGGCCGACGTGATCCGCGCCGTGGACGGTCCGCTCGCCAACGTCGCCGGCGCGCGTCCCGAGGACGTGCACTACGAGGGCGCGGCTGCTCCGCTGCGCGAGACCTGGGTGGCCCTGCGGGCGGCCATCCGCGGGGTGCTGGAGAACGTGACCCTGGCCGACCTCGCCTCCGGTGCGATGCCGGAGCAGGTCACCGGTCTGCTCCTCTCGGACGACGTCTGGCACGCCCGCCGCTAGACCTGCCACCGGGACCTCCCGTTCCCCGTCCCAGGACACGAGTACTCATCGTCAGTCACCTTTCGGTCATAAGGGTTCCTCGGTCCTGGAGACGCCCGGGCGCACGCCGCGGTTGCACCCGCTCTCGGGGTGATCCGATCGCAACCAGCACGCACCGGACCGTGGCCCGCGCCGGGTCCCCGGGGGGGTACACCCCGCGCGGTAAGGCATTCTGATGCCGAACCGGTGAGCCCGACCCGAAGGAGACAACCGGTGCAGGTGGACTTTCGACCCTCGCCCCGACCCACGATCGGTGTCGAGTGGGAACTCGCTCTGGTCGACGCGGCCAGCGGCGATCTCGTCTCGGCCGCGGCCCAGGTACTCGCAGGCGTTCAGCCGGCGGGCGCCGAGGAGCACCCGCGCATCAAGAAGGAGTTCCTGCTCAACACGGTGGAACTGGTCACCGGGATCTGCGCGAACGCCGAGGAGGCCGCGGACGATCTCGCCGCCTCACTCGCCGAGGTGCGCCGGGTCGCCGCCCCGCTGGGCCTGGACCTGTTGTGCGCGGGCGCGCATCCCTTCGCCCGGTGGAGCGATCAGCGGGTCACCGAGGGCGCCCGCTACGCCGAACTGGTCGACCGCACCCAGTGGTGGGGTCGGCAGATGGTCATCTACGGCGTGCATGTCCACGTCGGGGTCCGGTCCGGGGACCGGGCGATCGCCCTGCTCAACGGCATGCTCCCGTACTACCCGCATCTCCAGGCGCTCTCGGCGTCCTCGCCGTTCTGGGACGGTCAGGACACGGGGTACGCGAGCAACCGGGCGCTGCTCTTCCAGCAGCTGCCCACCGCCGGGTTGCCGTTCCAGTTCGTTTCCTGGGCCGCGTACGAGCAGTACGTCGGCGGAGGAGCTGACGTCGTCTCCGTGCCCTGGCCGT
>CAZOWW010000010.1:65553-77470 GCA_964583765.1 uncultured Kineosporiaceae bacterium | reverse complement strand
CGACCTCTGGGTTATGAGCCCAGCGAGCTACCGAACTGCTCCACCCCGCGTCGTGAGCACCACTCTACGGGGTCGTCCCGGGAGGGAGAGATGATCAGTTAATGTCATCATCTCCTCAGCCGCCGCCCCCGCAGCCTGCGGGCGACGGCGGCGCGGTCGCGACGGTGGCGGGCGTCCTGCTCACCGCGACGACGGTGGACGCCGCCCTCGCCGCGCTGGCCGGGGCCGGGGCTGGCGCGCTGTATGGCGGGCTGACGCTCAAGTCCAAGGTGGAGCGGCTGGCCTGGCGGGGGGCGCTCGGCATCGTCATGAGCCACCCGCCCGGCCAGGAGGGGTTCCACGGCGCGGCGGGCCGGAACGTCGCCCGGGTCAACCTGATGCGCCGCGCCCAGTTCACCGTGAGCGCCGCGAAGCGGCTGTCCCAGGACATCTCGCGCGGGATCTCCACGCTGCAACCGGTCGCGACCGCGCTGAACGCGGGCCTCCAGCGGGAGAGGCGGTTCTACGGCCAGCACCTGCTCGCCATCTGGAACCGGCAGAAGGCCGGCAGCCAGGCAGACAGCGCAGCGATGACGCACGGCGACCTGCTCGGGTGGCACACTGTCATCGACGGCAGGACGAGCGCGGAATGCAGGCAGGCAGACGGACGGAACTTCTACGTCGGCGAGATGCCGAAGATCGGCTACCCCGGCATGGTGCACCCGCACTGCCGCTGCTGGCCCGGCAAGCCGTTCCGCGACGGGGACCTGCTCGACGCGTACTGAGGGGAGGCGACGTGGACCCGGCGGTCATCGTCACCCTGGTCATCTCGGTGGCCGGCGTCATCTTCGCCTCGATCACCGCGCCGCTCATCCTCGCGCACCGCACCGAGCGGATGCACCGGGAGGACATGCTGTCGGACTACCAGCGGCAGGACGCGGTGGCCAAGGCGGCGAAGGAGGCGTCGGACGTCGCGCACAAGGTGGGCATGGCCACCGTCACCAAGCTGGACAAGGCCAACGTGAAACTTGACGTCATCCACGGGCTGGTCAACTCCACCCTGTCCGCCGCGCTCCAGTCCGAGCTGGACGCGCTCACCACCAGCCTGGCGATGATGCGCGAGGTGGTGGCGCTGAAGACCCACCCCGGGCAGGAGCCGGCGGCCGAGGCGCTGATCGCCATCGACGACACCGAGGCGAAGATCGCCGAGCTGCGCGCCACCCTGGCGGACCGGCTCCAGCAGGCGGAGTCGATCGCCAGCCGCGCGGCGCTGGCCGCCGCCGCCATGACCGCCGCCACCCGGGAGGCGCAGGACGCGGCGGTGGAGTCATGATGCCGTCGCCCGCGCCGCCGCACCGCCCGTCCATCGTCGCCGACCGGGCGGTCTCCATCCTGGTGGTCGGCACCCTGGCGCTGTTCCTCGGCCTGGTCGGCCTGTGCATATACCTGGTGGCGCGGGTCGATGACGTGGCCGGCGGCAACCGCGTCGCGCAGGACGACGCGAAGGCCGCCACGATCGCGTCCTGCCAGCAGTCCAACGCCAACAGGTCCGAGGACATGCGCCTCTGGACGGCCGTGCTGGCGCTGCCCCCGGGCGCGACCGCCGCGCAGAAGGCCCAGGCCGCCCGCGACCTGGCGCTGGCGCACAAGGCGTTCGCCCTGCGCGACTGCTCCACCTCGGGAGGCTAGATCAGATGACGATCGACCAGAAGCTGGAAGCGGAGTACACGCAGCGCGCGGCGGCGAAGGGCGGCAAGGTGGCTGGCGTGCACCAGGCAGTCAGGAACGAGATCGCCAGCCGGGGCGTCCCCGCGCAGCAGCACGCGAGCGCGCCGCGCCGCGCCGTCGAGCTGGCGGCGACGCACAGCGGGTACCGGCCGCCGATCGGGAAGCCCGGCAAGTGGCAGCCGCTCGGCCCGATGAAGGCCGCCACCAAGACGTCGATGCACAAGCTGGCCGGGCAGCTGAAGGACCGGCACCCCGGCATCGGCACGCACCAGCACGTCACCGACGCCGCGCACGCGCTGGACCGGGGCGATCACGACGCCGCCATCAGGCACCTGAACGCGGGCATCGCCAACCTCACCCCTCAGTCGCTGCTCCGGCACGGGTTCACCAACGACGCCGACCACATCCAGGCGAAGATCAGCATGGACGACATCCACCGACACCTGCTGCTGGTGAAGGACATCCAGGAGAGCGCCGCCCGCAACCAGGAGCTGGTGAAGGCCCAGGTCCCGGCGACGCAGGAGGATGAGATCCGGTCGCCCGCCAAGCCGCCCGGCGCGCAGCAACCCCCCGCTGCCGCGCCGGGCTCCAATCCGCCGCCCGCCCCCGGCCAGCCGGCGAAGCAGCCCCCGCCCGCGCCCGGCACCGCCGGCCCCGCGCCGGCCCCGCAGGTGGCGAGCGCCCCGCAGCCGGGCACCGGGGGCAAGCCGCCGCCCAAGGCGGTGGCGGCCAGCAACGGCGAGGTCACCACGGCGGTCGAGCTGGTCGGCCCCGGCGGGTTCGCGCACGGCTGGCAGCGGCAGACGCCGAGCGCCGGCGACCACGACAAGGCCGCCCGGCTGCACGCGCGGGCGGCGGCCAGCGCCAAGAACCCGCTGACGAAGGCGGCGCACCTGCGGATGGCGATCGTCCACCAGAACATCGCGGGGGACCTGCGGGCGGCGAGCGCCGCGCAGCCGCCGCAGCGGGCGGACGGCGTGACGGTCGCGGCGGGGCAGCCCGGCGCGGGCGGGCGCGTCGGCCAGGAGCTGGCCGGCCTGGCGACCGACCAGATCGACCTGGCGGCGCTGCGGGCGCAGAACCCGAGTGCGTACACCTTCGCCGAGCCGGTGGAGCTGTCGGGGAAGACGGGGGCGCTGGCCACCGTGCCGCACCCGTTCGGCAAGCCGGGCGGCCCCGGCCTCTGGCACCAGAAGGGCATGGAGCTGCCGCCGTACGTGCAGAACATCGCGCACGCGATCCTGCGCACCGGCCGGGCGAAGACGCTCGGCGAGGCCATCGCCATCGCCAAGGGGGCCACCAGCCGCTGGGCGAAGGGCGGCGGCGACGTGAAGCCGGAGGTGCGGGCGGCGTCGGCCGCCACCAACGCCGACTGGGAGGCCAAGCGCGCACGTGCGCACGCACATGCGAACGCAGGGGACCATGCACGTGCGATCGTCGAGTTGGCCGGCCGGCGATGACAACGATCACCGAGCAGCTGGACCTGGCGTTCAACCCGTTCGAGAAGCGCGGGAAGCACGGCGAGTGGGGCGCTGGCGCGGAGCTGAAGGCGCACGACACCGCCAGCGCCACGGCCAAGCGCGACGCCGCCCTGCACCGCCACGACGAGCCGCCGGAGCTGAACCCGCCGGTCACCGACGCGAAAGAGTTCTGGGGCAGCCTGCCTGACACCGACGCCGCCGCGCTCACGGACTACATCGGCCAGGACGGCTCGGCCGCGATCAACGGGGCGCTGCGGGCCGGGAAGATGCCCGGCGTGGGGAAGGCCGAGCCGTCAGACGCGGACATGCTCACCCAGCTTCTCGACCCGTCGGCCTCGTCGTCATCGGCGCAGACGATCGACCGGTCGGCCGAGGTGCCCGTGCTGGACCGGATCATCGCGTCGCACACGGTGACCAAGACGACGACGATGTACCGGGGGATGGCCATGTCGCCGGCGCTGGCCGCGCAGCTGAAGCCGGGGGCGGTGTTCACGGACAAAGGGTTCACGTCCACGTCGGGCAGCTTGAAGTGGGCGCAGGAATTCGCGCATATGCGCGTCAGCGGGGACGACCCGATGCTGGGCGACGTGCCCGCCCTGGGCGGCAAGCCGGCCGTCATGAACATCACCGTGCCCGCCGGGTCGCACATGGCCCCCGGTGACATCAGCATCAAGGAGTACATCCTGCCGAGGGGCGGCAGCTACCGGGTGGACTCGATCTCGCCGGACGGCGGCACGTACAACCTGACAGCGCTCTTGCCGACGCCGCAGCAGATGATCGCCGGCGCGACCCCGGACAACGCGGTGGACGTCATGCGCCAGCTGATCGCCGGCGGGATGGCCCCGAAAGCCGCCGGGGACGCGGTGGCGGCGCAGCTCACGCGCCAAGGCAAGGCCGGGCAGACGATGCAGAACGTGAAAGCGCAGGGCTTCGCCAATGACGGCACGCCGACGACGGGCCGCAAGGACGCCGCCCGCGCGGCCCGCCTGGCGTGGGCCGAGGGCGAGATCGAGGTGCAGCCGGCGAGCGAGAGCCTGAGCATATCCGCGCAGGCCGCCCTGGCGGGGACGATCACCGGGCAGCTGGACCTGTCGGCTATCCACGGGCACCACATCCCCGGCACCGCGTACACCTACCGGCACGGCTTCCAGCTGCTGGTCCCCGGCACCGGGGGCAAGAAGGTCAGGTTCGGGCAGCAGTTCAACGACAAGTACCCGGAGTGGATGGTCGACCGGGACAAGGAGGAGAAGAAGGCGAAGGAAGACGCGCACGCGGACGCCCACCACGCGGACGTATTCGTCAAGGCGTCGGTCGAGCGAACGAGCAGGGAGCGGTACGAGGAAGCGCCGCAGATCCCGAGCGCGCAGGAGCGGAAGCTGACGCCGGAGCAGCAGGCGCTCGTGGATCGCCATGACCGGATGGAGGCGAAGCGCGCTTTCGTGTACACGCCCCCCGGCCAGCGCTCGATCCGCGAGCAGCTGGCGGCGCTGGACGACACGCCCAAGCGCAACCCGGCCGTCGAGCCGCCGCCCGCCAAGCCGGGCACCAACGGGGCGGAGCTGGCCATGATCGACCCCGCCCTGGCGAGCCTGGCCGCGCCGGGCATGAGCGAGGACGCGATCAAGAAGTACATCGAGGCGCGGGTCAGCGTCGAGGTGGCCAGGCAGGTGAAGGAGATCACCGACGCGCAGGCGGCGGAGATGAAGAAGCACCTGGCGGAGCTGCACGCCTGCCAGCAGAAGACGATCGCGGCCGTCCGCACCACCTACTCGTCCGTCAACAGCAAGGGCGACCATGACCTGCGCGCGCACACCGTCGCCAACAGCCTGTTCAGCATCGGCGGCGTCGCCGTGGCGCTGGGCAGCATGGGCGCGGGCCTCGGCCCGGTCGCGGCACTGCTGGCGTCGGCCGTGCTCCCGCTGGTCAACGTGATCCACGACTACGCGAGAAACCTGGGATGACCGAGCTGCGGGACGCCAAAGGCGAGTGGACGAGGGCGCACGACACCGCCAGCGCCACCGCGTCCCGCGATGCCAAGGCGAAGATCGCGGCGGAGAAGCGGCACTACATCGGCGCGAAACCGGCGCCCGGCGCGGATATCGCGCTACGCGACCCGGACAAGCCGGACGATATCGTCCATGTCAGGGCGTCTGACCTGGCCGGGCATGTTGAAGTCGTGCACCCGGACGGCAGGAAAGAGCTGCTGGCTGCGCGGTTCGTCGACCGCCCGGTCAGCCCGAACGCGATCCGGAACACCGCCCTCGGGCACTTCGGCGACATAGAGGCCGGCGAGCTGCCGCGCAGTCTCGACAGGGCCAAGGCGCTCGCCGAGTTGCAGGACGGCATGGACCTCCAGGGGAGGTTCGTCCCCGACCTGGCCAGGACGCAGCACGTCAAGTACGTGATGTTCAAGGACGACAACGAGGACGCCGAGACGCTGCCGGACAACACGATCGCCATCGCGCCCGTGCTGCTGCTCGCGTCCCAATGGGCCGACGACCCCCTGTCCAAAGAGCAGACGGGCTGGTTCACGCCGTCCGACCCCGATGTCTCCCCGGTGGTGAAGGCGGAGTCGCACGAGATGGGGCACGTCGTCGCGTCGTACCTGGGAGTCAAGGCGCGGACGGACATGCCGCTGTGGTCGGCCATCGCCAAGTCGATGGGCACCACGATGCCCGCCAGCAAGCTCAGGCCGGGGGCCGACGTGGGCAAGTGGTTCGGCCGGAACGGCGACGCCATCGCCAAGGGCGTGTCCGGGTACGGCGCGATCAGCCTGGAGGAGATGAGGGCCGAGCTGTGGGCCGAGTACACCACCAGCTCGAACCCCCGCCAGGCGGCGCAGCTCTACGGCGACTACGCCAGGGCGAACCTGAGCGCGACACGCCAGTTCTCACAGGAGACCGCATGACATGGAAGCTCCCCGACGGGACGATCCTCTCCACCAGCTCGGCGGCGCAACGGCGTGAACCAGCCCGTCAGCAGCAGCCTGCCGTCACCCTGGCGACACCTACGCCGGAGGAACGGCAGGCAGGGATCGACGTCCTGGTGACGGCCATGACGCAGGCCGGGGTGAGCCGGGAGGACGCCGAGAAGGTGGCGCCGTACCTGGTCGACGGCAGGCCGCTGCCGGAAACAGCGTGACATCAAGGCAGGCAGCGAGGCAGATAGGCGTACGATGGCGGGCAAGCTGACCCAGAGGAACGGCAAGCGCCTGGCAGGGGGCAAGCCGATCCCCAGAAGCGACTTCGCGCTCCCCGGGCAGAGCGCCTACCCGATCGACACGATCGGCCGGGCGCGCAACGCCCTGGCGCGCATCGCCCAGAACGGCACGCCCGAGCAGAAGGCCAAGGTGAGGAACGCCGTGCAGCGCAGGTACCAGTCAATAGCCGTATCCCAGGCGAATGGGAGCGGCCCGGCGATTGAGCTGTCCCAGCTCCAGTGCCCCAGCTGCGGCTACCGCTCCGACGACGCCGACTTCCAGGTGGACCAGAGCGGCCCCTCCGATACCGACGACGCAGCCGGGGGCGCCGCGCTGCGGACGCCCGCCGACGGCACGCCGAAGAAGGGCGGCTTCAGCTCCCAGCAGGTCACGGTGAAGGCCGCCAACAGCAGGAGGGGCATCGAGCTGGCCCGCCGGGCTCCCGTCACGTCGGCGGCGGACATCCTGGTCAGCAGGACCGCCGGCGGACCCGCGATCATCCGGCACCGCCAGGGCGGGGCCGCCATCGCCGAGATGCGGCGCAACGACGACGGCACCTGGCAGTCCGTGGTCGACGGCAAGCCGCTGACGCCGCACACCCAGCAGCGGGCCGCGCTGATGGAGGCGCTTGGCGCGTGGAACAAGGGAGCCGCCACGGCCGAGCGCCCGGCGATGCCGCTCCAGGGGCCGCCCGCGCAGACGCCCGCCATGTCCGCGCTCGGCATCACCAACGTCCGCGCGTTCGCCAGCGACGACGACGACGACGATGACGACGACCCGGATGGCGGCAGCGACGACAACGGCCTCACCCCGCGCGGGCAGCAGATCCACATGAAGCTGAAGAAGAAGGGCGTCGCCCCCAAGGTCGCCCTGGCGATGGCCAAGCGGGCGCAGGCGACCAAGCCCGGCCAGTTCGGCGGGGGCAGCTGAGCGTGCCAGTCGCAGAGATCCGCACCCCGTTCGTCAAGGCCCCCTGGCAGGCGGGCGGGCTGCCCGACACCTGGCGCAAGAAGGTGCTGCCGGTCGGCGAGGTCGCCTACAAGGGCCGGATGCTGAAATTCACCCCCGAGTACCTGCGCGACCTGGCCGACGCCTACGCCGACGGCGCGTACGAGCAGGTGCCCTTCCAGCTGGCGGACGCGGCCAACAGCCACACCAACGACCCGGAGCGCTACCGGGGCGAGGTGGTCGGCGTCGAGGTCGAGCCGGACGGCCTGTACATGACGGTGAAGACCACGCCGAAGGGGTCCAAGACCCTGGCGGAGAACCCGCGCCTCGGCGTGTCGGCGCGGATCGTGGAGGGCTACGACCGCAGCGACGGCAAGCACTACCCGAAGGCGGTGCAGCACGTGCTCGGCACGCTCGACCCGCGCATCCCGAACCTGGGGGCGTGGGAGGCGGTCGAGATGAGCGGCAGCCCCGACCTGCTGGTGGACCTATCGAACCTGATTTTCGCGGAAGAGGAGGGCGGCTCCATGCCGGACCTGGACGCAGACCAGCAGGGCCGCCTGGCCCGGCTGCTTGAGCTGGACCCTGACAAGCTGGAGGCGGCTATCGCCGGCCTTGAGGACGACGCCGGAGGCGACGACATGTCCGATGACGAGCTGGCGGCCGTCGTCGAGTCGATGACCGACGACGAGTTCGCCGCCCTGGCGGCCGAGTACGGCATCGCGCCGCAGCCCGCCCTGGCGGGGGCCGGGCTCGCCAACCAGCGCGCGACCGGCGAGCTGGAGCTGACCAACTACCGGATCGCCGAGACCGAGCGGCAGATGGCGGTCGTGCAGGCCGAGCTGGACGCCCAGCGGTTCAAGAACGAGAAGCGGCAGCTGATGGGGGCCGGCGTGCCCGGCTACATCTGCGACCTGGCGCAGCCCTTGCTTGAGGGGGCCGGGCACGTGGTCGAGCTGTCCAACGGCTCCGGCATCGACGCGGGCCGCCTCATGCGGACGGTGCTCACCGAGTTCGGCCGCGCCACCTCGATGCTCGACCTGTCCGGCGAGCTGGGCACCGCGATGGACGAGCCGGACACCACGGAGACGGCGGCGACCGCCCGCCAGGACTTCGTCGCCAACTACCGCCGCGTCGTCGGCATCTAGGAGGGGCTGACACCAAATGTCGGCAGTCATTCCGTACTACAAGCTGGGGCCTGCCAACAAGCAGGTGTCCACCCTCATCTACGGCGGGCAGTTCGTCCAGCCGACCACGGCGACCGGCGGCACCACGGACTACACGGTCAAGCTGGCGATCAACAACTCGGTGACCTGCCTGGGCGTGGCGGGCAACGACGCCAACACGCTCACCGCGCAGACCGGCGCGGCCAACACCTACGGCCAGCCGCAGATCGACATCTCGGTGCTGACTGACTACACGTCGGTCTACTACGGCAACGTCGACATCTGGGTCTGGTACAGCAGCGGCGGCGGCGCGGCGCTGCCGATCCTGGAGGGCCAGAAGCTGGTCATCGCCACGACCGCCGGCACTTGCACGGGCGCGACCGCCGGGCCGCCGGCGGACGCCGTCGTAGGGCTCTGCACCCAGCCGGGCGGCATCACCGCAGGCATGCTCACCCAGCAGATCGGCGGCCAGGGCGCTGCGTCGTTCTTCCTCGGCCGCGCCCGGATTTGCTAACCGACTGACATCAGAGAGGGAGTGAACAGATGCCTACCGGCGCACGCGGATATTCTGACGCACCAAGAATCACCGTCAATGAGCTGCTGAAAGACCCCTTGGTCATTCCGGCTCTGATCCTGGACATAACCGAGAACGAGTTCATCATGGACTCGGTGCTGCGGATGGGCGGCAACGCTCCCTCCGGCGCGGTGCGCTACTCGGAGAGCACGCCGCTGTACGCGGACAACTTCCCCGAGATCAGGCCGGAGTTCGGCGAGGTCCCGGTCATGATGACCTCGATCGGCACGCCGCGCGTCGTGTTCAGCCACGAGCGCGCGATGGCGATCATGGTCTCCGACGAGATGCGCCGCCGCCAGACCATCGACCCGGTGACGCGCCAGCTGCTCCAGGTCAAGAACACCATGGTCTACAGCTGGAACACCGCGTTCTACTCGGCGGTGGTGGCCAACGCCTCCATCCAGACCCTGGCGGTGGCCAACCCCTGGTCGAGCGCGTCGGCGACCATCCGCGCGGACATCGCCCAGGCGTGCTACCTGATCGAGAACGCGAACATCGTCTCGCCCAACGGCGTCACCCAGTGGCTCGGGTTCGAGGCGGACACGCTGATCATCAACCACGGCACCAAGAACACGCTGCTCCAGTCCAGCACGTTCGCCGCGCCGTACATCGGCGACATCGCCAGCGAGAACCTGCTGTACACCGGCACCCTGCCGCAGAAGATCTTCAACCTCGACGTGCTGGTCAGCCGTCAGGTCCCGGTCGGCAACGCGATCATCATGCAGCGCCAGCGCGCCGGGTTCTACGCCGACGAGGTGCCCTTCCTGGCCGGCCCGCTCTACCGCGAGGAGCCGCGCAAGACCTGGCGGTCCGACACCCAGCGCAGCGCCGCGATCGGCCTCGACCAGCCGCTCGGCGTCGTGCTCCTGTCGGGGGTCTGATGGCGAGCGCGACGCTCAGCAAGGCCGAGCAGGACCAGCTCGACAAGCTGCTGGCCAAGGCCAACGCGGGCTCGGTCCACGCGCCCGCGCTGCGGCTCGGGGAGCCGTACCTGGCGCTGGTCAACCTGTCGGTGCCCCGGCGCGGCGAGCCGCTGCGGAACGCGAGCGGGCAGCCGGACGTGCCGCAGACCGACCTGGTGCACGCGGGCGAGACCGTCTACCTGACCGCCGACGAGGCCGCGCGGTTCAACCGCTGCGACCCCGACCGGGACGGCCGGCGCGTCCCGGTCGTGCGGAAGCTGTCGGAGGGCTCCGACCTGACTTTCGTGCACCCGTCGCTGGTGTCCGGGCCGACGTTCCGGCCCGGCCCGATCCCCCCTGGCGGGACCGGCCCCCGCCCCGACCCCCCGGGCAGCTCGCGGGTGATCGAGACCAGTCCCGTGCCCGAGGCGTCGTCCCCCGGCGTGGGCGACGAGAACGGCAAGCTGACGGACGCGCTGGACATCCCGCCCGGCGGCGGGGCCAGGCAGGCGGCCGGGCTCGGCGCGGACATGGACGTCGTCGCGGCGGCCAAGGCCGCCATGGGCAGGAAGTAGGGGAGCATGCCGAACATCACGGGCACGGCAGCGCCGGTCGACGCGTACCTGACGTGCCCGCGCTGCAAATTCCGGTGGCTGTTCGACGCGTTCTTCCCCTCCCTCCAGTTCCGGTGCAACGGATGCGAGTGGCTGTTCAGCCTGGGGGCCGGCGGGTCTCCGGTCTCCACCAACGGCGCGATCACCGCCGGGACCACCACCGCGCTGCCGTTCGCCAGCGGCGGCGGCGTGTTCCTGCTCGGCCAGGCGCTGTTCATCAGCGACAGCGCGCTGTCCGAGGTGGTGATCGTCAGCGGCACACCGACCGGCACGTCGGTCCCGGTGTCCGGGTTCGCCAACAGCCACCTGTCCGGCGTGGCGGTGTCGCCCGCCACGGCGACCCCCGTGTACAGCGCCGTCCAGGCGGTGCCCAACGTCGGCGGCTGGGGGTTCTGATGGCGGTCACCCTCAACAAGTTCGTGATCACGGCGAACACCACACTGCCGGCGGGCACCTTGTCAACCGTCGTGCCCGGCGACCCCGGCAGCGGCGGCGCGGCCGGGTACGGCGACACCAGCGCCACGCCGACGGGCAGCGCCCCGTGGGGCTACGGCGTCATGCCGCTGTCTTTCCAGGCCGGCATGGCGATCGTGCTCGACAATGGCACGCCCAGCGCCCTGTACACGGCGCTCAACGGGCTGGGCGTCATCCGCGCGTACATCCCCGGCCAGGACGACGTCAGCCACGCAGCGCTAGGCAATTAGGAGCCAGACATGGCAGTGACAGCACCGACTATCCCGCTGACCGGCGTCGCGACCGCCAACCCGACCGGCCAGTACTGCTCGGTCACCGTGACCGGCGGCACCGTGACCGGGCTCACCGTCGGGTACGGCACCAACCCGGCCCCGGTCATCGTCACCCCGTCGATCCCCCTGACCACCGTCCCGGTCACCAACACCAACGCGTTCCCGGTGGCCGTCGCCATCGTCGGCGGCACCGTGACCGTCGTCGCGGTCAGCGGCGTCACCCAGTTCACCGCGACGGGCGTCACCGCGATCGTCCCGGCCGGCGGCACCATCGCGCTGACGTACTCGGTCGTGCCGACGTCCTGGACGTGGACCCCGGTCGTGGCGGGCATCACCGGCAACCCGGTCAGCTCGCCGAACAACCTGCCGGTGCCGCCCGGCTGCACGCTCACCTGGACAGGATCGGTCGCCCCCACGTCCTGGACGTGGAACAACTTCATCGACCAGAGCTACACGCCGGGGTTCTACGCGATGAACACCGGGGCGGAGGCAGCCGGGTACAACCCGTACACGCAGCTGCCCTACGCCCAGCACGTCACCGTGGGCCAGACGGGCCTGGCGACCGGGGTGGCGAACTAGC
>CAZOWW010000010.1:42559-65453 GCA_964583765.1 uncultured Kineosporiaceae bacterium | reverse complement strand
AGCGGGGACGACGCAGACCACAGTGGCCTGAGCAACTAGGAGGCATGGAATGGCACTTCACCCGTTCGTCGTCAACACGACGATCCCGTACAACACGTTCACCTACGACGGGGTGCCCAATAACGTGATCCTGCGGGGAACCGTTATCGACGTGCCGCCCAGCTCCGCCCTCGCCACCGCCCTGTCCACGTACGTCACCGCGATGACCACGCAGCAGCAGCAGCCGGGCACCTCGGACTCGATCAGCCCGTCCGGCGTCTCCAACCTGGGCGGCAACGCCGCGTTCGGCGGGACCGGCGGCCTGCCCGCCGTCGCCGTCGGCGCTACCGGGGCCGGCTCCCCGTACGCGTGGCCCCAGTGACCGCGCCCGCGCCGGGGCAGGCCGGGTACGCGTACCCCTACACCTATTGGTGGTTCGCCCGCGTCCTGTTCGTGCTCGGCTTCCTCTGCTTCGCCATCGCCGCGCTGATCGGCGGCGGCGTCTTCCACAGCTCCGCCATGTGGTCCTGGGCGTTCGGCGGGTTCGCCGCGTTCATGCTCGCCAAGGCAGCCGGGGCGCCATGACCGTCCCCGTCGACGTCACCACGCCCTCCGTTCAGTACGCGTCGGTGGCGGACCTCATCAGCGTGCTCGGCGGCACGGACTCCGGCGTCGGCACGCCCGCGCAGCTGAGCCCGGCCCAGCTGAACCTTGCGCTCCAGGCCGCCAGCAGCCGGATCTCCGTGTACTTCGGGTCCATCCAGGACGGGTCGAACGCCAACGCCATCCCGCCGCCGATCTTCCACGACCTGTGCCTGGACCTGGCGGCGTTCTGGGCGTGGAAGACCTACCTCAAGGGCAAGGCGATCCCGCCGGACCACCCGGCGCTCATCGCCTACAAGGACGCCACCGCGCTGCTCAACGACGTCCGCGACGGCAAGCTGCGGCTCGACCCGGCCGCCGCCGGGGGCATCAACTCCGAGACCGGCACCGTGATCAACCGAATCCCGCCGATCTTCAACGGCAACGACTCCAACACCCGCGTCGACCAGATGACCGGCTACCTGACCGCCGACCGGCCCTACGGGATGTGGGGGCCGGACATGCAGGACGCGGGGCTGGGCGGGGCGGTCTACCAGGGATGAGCGGAACGTTCCACGCGCGGGTAGCGGAGCTGCGGAAGCAGGTCGGGTCACCGGAGAAGGTGACGGCCTCCGTCGTCGTCGACCAGGTGTACGCGCACTACCAGCACGAGCACCTTGAGCTGCGCCACCCGCGCGGCGGCACGGCCAAGTTCCTGGAGCAGCCGCTGTACGACCACTACGCCGGGTACCTCCAGGACTACGCCAGGGCCGTGCTCAAGGACGGCGGCCAGCGCTCGCTCGGGGCCAGCGCCGATCACCTGAGCGACCAGGTCGAGCTGAGGGCGCCGCGCGAGTGGGGCGACCTCATGCGCTCCGGCCACCCCACGGTCGCCCAGGGCGGGCGCACGCTGCACGACCGGCCGCCCAAGGTCCACCGGCTGAGCGAGGCCGAGCTGCGGGCCAAGAGCCGCGCCACCATGCGGGCGCGGATCGCGGCCGGCCTCACCGTCTACTTCATGAAGGACGGCAAGGTCCGGGTCATCCCCGGCAAGAACGACACACACCCGCTGCGGGGCCGCCTGTGATCACGCAGCCGAGCGTCGCCAAGACCAAGGTGGTGATGGACTTCATCACCGCCCTGGGCTGGGTGACGACGCAGGAGACCGGGTACCCGCTGTTCCCCGGCCCGGAGATCCTGGACGCCCCCGACCGGGCGGTGTTCGTCACCCCCGCCGGCGGGCCTGGCTGGGTGACCGAGGAGGCCGCGCTCGACTGCTGGTCCGTCCAGGTCCGGGTGCGCGGCCCGGAGGACGACCCGCTGGCCCCCGAGCTGGCGGCGCAGCAGCTCGACTGGCTGCTGCTCACCGCCAGTTATCCACAGACTGTGGACGGAGTGCTGATAGCGGCGGTCACCCGCGCCGCCGGGCCGCCGTCCCCGCTCCCCCTCGACCCCGCAGACCGGCGGTTCGAGTACACGACCACTTACTTGATCACCACCGGAGGTGGCTAGCCCATGGCGACGTCCCGCGTTTCGATGACGCCTGTTTCAATGAACTCGCTCGCGTTCTCCGGCGTGACGCCGATCGGCGCGGTCGCGCCCACCACCGGCATCGACGCGGCCGGCACCAACACCGCGTTCGGCACCGTGTGGCCCGGCGCGCTGGCCGGCGTCAACTACCTGAACAACGGCACCCAGTGGCTGTGGGGGTACAACGGCGCGACGGCGTGCACCGCCTACATCCTGATCGGGCAGAAGGCGGGCGGCCTGGTCGAGCCGTACACCGCCTACTCGATCACGCTGCCGACGTCGGGGTACTTCTTCCTCGGCCCGTTCTCGCCGCAGCAGTTCAACCAGCAGGACGCCAGCCAGTTCGCGGGCGGCGCGGGCGGTGTCGCCCCCGGCGGCCAGATCCTCCAGTCCGGCGTCGGCTACACGTGCATCGACTTCAGCGCCACGACGACGGTAGCGGTGCGGCTGTACCAGACCGCCACTGTGCAGCCGTGAGAGGATCTGAGCCATGACCGTTCAGCCAGCCAGCCCAGGCAGCGAGACGACGCCTCCGGTGACCGGGACGTCGGGGCAGAAGCCGGTCACCCCCGGCCTCAACACCCCGCTCGGCACCAAGGCAGGCAGCGAGGAAGACGCCGACAAGCGCGACAAGGTCGCCAGCCTGCGGGCCGAGGCCGACGAGCTGGAGCGGACCCTGCCGCCGCCGAGCAACACCGAGCGGCTGAAGGTGACCGCGCCGCACGAGTCGTTCGGGTTCGGCGGCGTGTGGGTGGGCACCGACTGGTCACCCGTCCCGGTCCATATGGTCGCGGGGGTCATGCAGGCGGCGGCCGAGGCCGGCGTGTCCATCATCCAGGAGGGCTAGCCGATGGCCGGCGCACCGCTCGTCTACACGCCCCCGGCGTTCACCGTCACCAACGTCCTGTACGGCATCGGCATCCTGCTGACCGCGCCCAACCCGTCGCTCGGGGTGGGCGCGTCGGTGCCCGCCGACTACCAGCTGGGCGTCGGCTCGTCCTGGCTGGGGCTCGGCTGGTCGTACGTCGGGTCGACGGACGCGGGCGTCACGCTCACGTTCGCGCCCACCACGCAGAACATCGCGATCGAGGAGCAGCCGACGCCGGTCGGCGTGGCGGTGTCGTCGGCGGACCTCACCATCACCTGCAACCTGTCCGAGGAGACCCTGGCCAACATCAACTTGTCCTGGGGCAACGGCGGGTCCACCGCCATCACCGCCCCCGGCGCCGGCCAGCCGGGCAAGACGGTGCTCACGCTCTCCACCAACTTCAACACCGTGAGCTGCGCGCTGATCGGCAAGAACCAGCTCGGCTACGCGCGGGTGCTGTACATCCCCACCGTCGTCAGCGCCGGGCAGGTGCAGACCGCGTTCCGCCGGGCCGCGCAGCAGCGCGTCTACCCGCTCACCCTGTCGGCCATCTGCCCGTATTCAAGCATCACGTGGAGCGACCTCACGGCCGTGGCCACCAGCTAGTACTGAGGGAGTTGGTGCTTTAGATGGCTGCTTTTGACAGCGGGACCGTAGTAGAACCGCTCGACTGGACATTCGAGAAGCACGTCAGGGGAGCGAAGGGCACCATCAAGGAGCCTAACGACCGGCAGATAGCCGACTACCTGGCCGCGTTCAAGAAGTTCATCGCGGGCACCAAGGGCAAGCTGCCCGAGGACGTGGACGTCAACGACCCGGCCGAGCTGGTCGCCGCGATGGACGACCTGGACCCGGAGATCACCGTGCAATTGCATGAGGAGCTGGCGGGCATCTACGCGGCGCTGTGCTCCGGCGACCCGTCCAGGGAGCTGCTGCTCAAGCTGCCGCCCCGGATCAGGACCATCTTCTACGGCTGGCTCCAGCAGGAGGTGATGTCCCCGGAAGCCGTTCCCGGCGGTGGGAGCGCGCAGGTGACGACCCTGAGGTCAGCAGCCGCCGGGTAATCCTTTACGCGGTTCGCCGGTACCTGAACATCACCGCCGGGGAATGGGAGTCGATGTCCTGGGACCTGCGCCAGACGTACCTGGCCGGCCTGTCCGAGGACGAGAGCGTGCCCGTCAGCCTGAGCCAGGACGCCGGCCAGGCGTACCGCCCTGGCGCGGAGGCCCCCGGGGCTCCGGGCCTCGCCGGGCCGCAGGTGCGCGAGAACGTGGAAACGGGGGCGGACGTGATCGACCTGACCGCCCTGATCAGGGAGTTCGAGTCTGACCCGAACGCCAGGCGGCGGCCGTAGAGAGGCGGTGATCTTAACTTTGTTCGATGCTGGGTCGATCGAGGCCAAGCTCACCGTTAACCTGTCCGAATTCTCCCGGGACATGGACAAGGCCGAGGCCCGGGTCAGGAAGTTCGAGCGCGAGGGCCACCACATCCGGCTGGACGCCTCGTTCGACGAGTCGTCCATCGGCAAGGCCCGGCGGATCTTCGCCACCCTCGACAACGCGATCTCCCGCGACGCGATGAACCGGCTGCGGTCCAGCCCGCAGGGGTCGGTGCTCGGCACGCTCAACGCGCTGTTCTCCCCGCACCCGGTGACCGGCGCCCCCAGCCCGCAGCAGTCGTCGTCCGGCGGGCTGCTCGGCAGGATGATCTCCTCCCCGTCCGGCGGCACGCCGGAAGGCGGCACCCTGGGCGGGTCAGGCAACGGCAACGCCAACGGCGACCAGACCAACCTGATCCGTGACGTGCTGACCAGCAACCAGCAGACCACCGACCTGGTCAAGCAGCAGCTGGAGGGCGCGGGGCCGAAGGACGTCACCACCCAGGACGACATCCGCCAGCTGCTGACCGGGACCGGGGCCAAGAACGCCGAGACCACCGACACGATCGACCAGAAGCTGGCCGGCGACACCCCCGGCAACGTCACCACCATCGACAAGATCAAGCAGGTGGTGGAGGGCGGCGCCGCCAACCTGAGTGACATGTCCACCACCGACACGGTGCGGGAGAGGCTGGACAAGAAGTCGACGGACGACGTGGAGAAGGCGGCCGAGGACTCCGGCGGCCGGTCGGGCGGCCGGTGGACCGCCGGCTTCGGCACTCACCTCGGCCCGTTCTTCCTCAGCTTCCACAAGCGGCTGGGAGACGCGGGCGAGGACGGCGGCAAGCAGCTGGGAGGCGGGCTGCTGTCAGGCATAGGGCCGGGCATCCTCGGCATCGGCATGAAGATGTCGCTGATGATCGGCGCGATCGGGTCCGCCCTGGCGGTGCTGCCCGCCCTGGCGGGGATTATCGGCGTCGGCATGGGCGTGGCGCTGATCGGCGGTCTACTCGTGGAGGCCGTCAAGGGGAGCAAGCAGCTGTCGGCGCAGTTCTCCGCGCTCGGCGGCGACTTCAAGACGGTGCTGAGCAATGCGATAGCGCCGATCGTCCCCCTCGTCTCCAGCGCCATCAAGAGCCTGGTGCCGATCATCAAATCGATGCAGGGGCCGCTCACCTCGATCTTCAAGGAGATCGGGCCGCAGATCAAGGGGATTTTCGCGGGCGTAGGCCCGATCATCACCGGGCTGCTCAACATCATGAAGGCGGCGGCCCCCGCGTTCGGCCCGTTCATCCTGGCGATCGAGTCGCTGGTGCGCAACCTGCTGCCCGGAATCGCGACGGTGGTCAAGGCCACCACCCCGTTCATCAAGGGGTTCGCGGACATCCTCGCCAACCTGGGCGCCAGCCTGGGCGGCCTGTTCGCGGACGCGGCCCCGGCGATCGGCGCGTCGATGAAGATCCTCAACGGGCTGCTCGGCCTGGTGGAGGCGCTACTACCGGTCATCATGAAGCTGGCGGACATCTTCGCCGTCACCCTCGCCCCGGTGTTCACCGCGTTCGCCGGCGTCGTCCAGACGCTGCTCAAGCCGCTGACGCTGGTCGGCTCGGTGATCGCCGCGTTCGCCGGGGCGGTGATCGGCGACCTGGCCTCGGCGTTCGGCGCGGTCGCCGCGCTCATCCAGGCGATAGGGCCGAGCCTGGGCGTCTTCGCGCAAGCACTGAGCCAGGTGTTCAACGTGCTGGAGAACACGGGGGTGTTCGCCGAGATCGGCGACGCGCTGGAAGACCTCGCGCCTTTGCTCGGGCAGATGATCGGGCTGCTGATCACCCAGCTGGTCCCCATCCTGCCGCCGCTCATCGGGCTGCTCACCACGATGGGGACCATCATCATCGACTTGGTCGCGGCGGGACTCGGCACGCTGATCAGCTGGGTGAACAAGATCCTCATCGACTTCCCCGCCCTGGTGCCCATCCTCGGCATGATCACGGGCGCCTGGCTGGCGTGGAACCTGGTGATGGACGCCAACCCGATGGGCCTGATCGTCCTGGCCGTCGTGGCGGTGATCGGCGCGATCACCCTGCTGGCCACGCACTGGACGCAGATCTGGGGGGAGATCGAGAAGGTCGCCAAGGACGCGGGCGACTACATCAAGGGCATCTGGGGGGACGTCGAGGCGGAGGCCAAGAAGATCTGGGGGGACATCTCCACGTTCTTCACCACCTGGTGGGCCAACGAGGTGGCGATCGTCACCAAGAACCTCGACACCGTCAGGAACGCCCTGGCGACCGCATGGACGGACGTCGCCAACACGCTCAAGGCAGCGTGGAACGCCATCGCCGCGTTCTTCACCGGCTGGTGGGACGGCGAGGTCAACACCTTCCGCACCATGGTCACCATGATCAAGAACGCCCTGGCGACCGCCTGGGACGAGGTGTTCGCCACGGTCAAGGACGCCTGGGGCAACATCATCGCCTATTTCGAGGGCATCCCCGGGCGGGCGGTCGCCGCGCTGAAGGCGCTCGGCCCCGACCTGCTGTTCGTCGGCGAGTGGGCGATCGACCAGCTGCTCGCCGGGGCCAAGTCGGGCGCGGCCACCATGGTCAGCTGGCTGGAGGGGTTCGCCAAGGACGTCGTCAACGTGTTCAAGACGATCTGGGGCTGGTTCTCCCCGTCCACCGTCATGTACGCGGGCGGCAAGTCGCTGATGGACGGCCTGGCGGCCGGCGTCAAGGACCACGCGCACAAGGCCCTGGCGCAGGTCCAGTCGGTGGCGGGCAAGGTCACGGCGGGCGTGGCGCAGTGGACGGGCCTGGTGCAGCAGGCGCTCAAGATGGAGGGCCTGCCGCTGTCGCTGACGCACAACGTGCTCTACCAGATGCAGACCGAGTCCGGCGGCAACGCCGCCGCCATCAACCTGACGGACAGCAACGCCAAGGCTGGCGACCCGTCGCGCGGGCTCATGCAGGTGATCGGCTCGACGTTCGCCGAGTACCACTGGCCGGGCACGTCGGACAACATCTACGACCCGCTGGCTAACATCGCGGCGGCGCTGAACTACGCGCGCAACTTGTACGGCCCGACGCTGATGCGCAACGGGATGGGCATCGGCTCCGGGCACGGGTACGCCATGGGCGGCCTGATCCCCGAGCCGGTGCTCGGCTGGGGCGTCAACTCCGGCGACCGGTACACCTTCGCCGAGCACGCCCCCGAGTGGGTGACGCCCGGCGCGCAGCCCCCCGGCAACCCCGGCGTGACGGCCATGCTCGCCAAGCTGGACGCGCTGATCACGGCGACCAACCGCATCCCGGCCGGGGTGGGCGACAGCGTCGGCGGCGCGATCGGCGGCGCGTCGATGGCCGCCAGCTTCCGGTCCAGGTACCCCAGGGGCGGCGCCTGATGTTCGACTCCCTGGTTCTCGGCAACAGCATCGAGCTGCTGGACGGCGGGGTGGCGTCGGTCAACCCGCTCTGCCCCGGCGCGATCTTCCGGCTCCAGCCGGGCGCGGACCCCGGCGCCCCGCAGCCGACCACCGACTTCGTCGCCGGGCTGCTGCTGGACGGCGAGCGCCCGTTCGGCCGCCGGGCCAGCAACAGGACGATCAAGCTGCCGGTCTGGATACAGGCCCCCAACCGGCAGATCCTGGCGGCGGCCCGCGAGTACCTTCAGCAGGTGGTGGACCAGGACTACTTCACCATCACCTGGACCCGCGACCCCTACGCGGGCAACCCGGGCAACAGCCCTCAGCCGCTCCTGCTCGACTGCTTCCGCGCCCAGCCGACCGCGCCGACGTTCAACACGCTGTACGAGAAGGAACTGTGCGGCTGCCAGGTGCTGCTCACCATCCCGGCGCTGCCCTACGGCCGGTCCGCCACCCAGGCGCAGATCGCGTTCGCCGCCCCGGTGCCCGTCGGCCCGGCCATCCCGCCGCCGCCCGCCCCGGTCGTGCTGGACAACTACGCCACCATCGCGTCCACCCAGTGCAGCCAGTCGAGCCAGTGCGTCATCGGCCCCACCACCTGCTGCTGGGATCCGGACACGTTCGGCGACCCCGGCGGGCAGAACACGCCCCTGACGTACGCGGCGACGTTCCCCGCCCCCGTCAACCTGGTCAACATGACGGCCATCCAGTTCTGGCTGGGACTCGGCTCGCGCTACTACGCGAACCTGGACTACTGCGGCAAGACGGCCGGCGTCGGCGTCTACTTCACGCTGACCGACACCAGCGGCAACACCCTGGCGTTCTCCAAGACGAGCCTGCTGCTGCCGGTGTCCCAGTCCGCGCAGCTGCCCGTGTTCACGCGGATCTCGATGCACTTCCCGCGCAACAGCGCGACGTTCAACTACGCGTCGGTGGCCGGGTACTCCATCCAGATCGTCAACCGCAGCGACCGCATCCTGCGGTTCAGCTGGGTGACCGCCTACCTGGACACGCTCACCGCGCTGCCCGCCAGCCAGGCCGTCAACCCGGTGGTGCGCGGGGCCGTCTTCAGCCTCACCGACCTGGCGGGCACCGCGCGGTCCCCCGCCAGCCTGTCCTTCCAGCAGGCCCCGTCGCCGGGCACGGTGACCACCGTCACCACGGCCGGGTCCGGCGTGTACACGGTGCCCGCCAACACCGCCTGGCTGAAGGTCGAGGCGTGGGGCGGCGGCGGCTCCGGCGCGCAGATGACGTCCGCCGGGGTGGGCGCGGGCGGCGGCGGGTCCGAGTACACATGCGAGACGGTCTTCCCGGCGGCGGCGGGGCAGTCGATCCCCTACATCGTCGGCTCCGGCGACACGTCCCCGTCCACGCTGGTGAACGGCCTGTCGTCGGTGTTCGGGCCGGGGCCGAGCGGCACCCTCCAGGTGATCGCCAACGGCGGCATGTCGGCGGCGGCCAACGTGGCGGGCGCGGGCGGGTCCGGATCGCTGAACGGGACCGAGCACCCCGGCGGGGCCGGCCGCGCCAACCCGGCGGGCACGTTCGGCGGCGGCGGCGGGTCGTCGGCGGGCACGGCGGCGGCGGGCAACGCCCCGACCGGGACGGGAACCGTCCTGTTCACCACGCCCGGCACGTTCAGCGGCGGCTCCGGCTGGCTGTGCCCGGCCGGCGTCACGGCGATCACCGTCGAGTGCTGGGGGGCGGGCGGCGGCGCGGGCTCCGGCGGGTCGGGCGGCGCCAACGGCAACGGCGGCAACGGCGGCGGCTACGCCAAGACGACGAACGTCGCGGTGACGCCGGGGACGCACTACGCGTACACCGTCGGCGCGGGCGGCGCGGGCGGGACCGGCGGCGGCAACGGCAGCTCCGGCGGGGCGTCGTCGTTCACCGGCAACAGCGTCACGGTGACCGGCAACCCGGGCGCGGGCGGCTGGGGCAACTCCTGGTACGGCAGCCCCGGCAGCGGGTCGTCCCCGGCCGGCGGGTCGGGCGGGTCGGTGTACGCCGGGGGGCTCGGCGGCCCCTCCTACCCGTACACGGGCGGCGGCGGCAGCTCGGCGGGGCCGGGGTCGAGCGGCAACACGGCCTCGTCGACAGCCGGGGCCATCGCGCCCAGCGGCGGCGGCAACGGCGGGAACGGGTCCGGCAACAACAACGGGGCCGGCAGCGCCGGGTCGGCCCCCGGCGGCGGCGGCGGCGGGTCGCACACCAGCTCGTACGCGGGCGGCGCGGGGGCGGCCGGGCAGGTGCGCATCACCTACCCGGCCAGCACCGGGGCCCCGACCAACGCGGGGGGCGTCGCCGTCAGCGGCGGCGGCGCGGGCGGCGCGGGCGGCGCGACGGCCGGCAGCACGGGCACGGCGGGGTCGGCCCCCGGCGGCGGCGGCGGCGGCGCGTGGTCGAGCGGGGCCGCCGTGGCGGGCGGCGCGGGGGCGGCCGGGCAGATCCGGATCACCCCGTACATCCCCAGCGCGTTCAAGTCGCTGATCGTGCACCGGCCGCCGCTCGGCACGCTGAAGACGTTCCAGCCGCTGGTGTCGGTGGGCGCGGGCGGCGACGCGCCGGACGGCACACACAGCTACACGATGCCCCAGCTGGTGACCGGGGTGAACGCGGACTTCGGCGGAACGTACTCGGTCTACCTGATCGCCAGCTCCTGGTCGGGCGGGTCGTCCAGCACCGTCTCCCGCACCATCTTCGTCACCGTCACCCAGTACGAGTACGCGGGCGGGGCCGGCTACAGCCAGAGCACCCTGCCGGTCACCGTGTCCCCCAGCCAGGTGACCAACGGCATCGTCGTCGCCGGGGTGCTCACGCTGCCTATTAAGGCGGTCGCCCCCGACAACCTGGGCGCCTATTACACGGTGTCGGTGACCGACAGCAACACCTCCGACCGGTTCTACGACTGCATCTTCCTGGACACGATGGGCCAGCTGGTGGTCATCAACCGGCCGACGACGGGCTACGTGACCTACTACGTCGACGCGCCCGACCCCAACGTGTCGGTCGGCCGGGTGATGGGCAGTCAGCTGGGGCGGCCGGACGCCATCAGCGTGACGGACGCCAGCACGGTGATCTCCGGCGGCGCGCTGTACGTCGAGCCGGCCGACGGCGACAACATGCTGTTCGTGTACAGCGCGGACGCCCTGGCCCCCAACACGTCGGTCAACTACTTCCCCTGCTACTACTTTGACCGGACCCTGTAGATGGCGACGGTCGTCAACGCCACCGTCATCACCGGGTCCAACTCGGGGACCATCCCGTCCACCACGGCGGGCAACACGCTGTTCGTCGCGTACGGCGGGTCGGCGGGCCAGGGCAGCACCGGGACCTGCTCGGTCAGCGGTATAACCCTCGGCGGCACGTCGCTGACGCGGGAGGCGTACCAGGACGACGCGGCGGCGGCGTCCGCGTCCTGCTCCGAGATCTGGATGCTGACCGGCATCGCCGGGGGGCAGACCGCCGTGGCGGTCAGCGGGACCGGGCTGACCGCCGCCGACGCGTACATCCTCGCCGTCGAGGTGTCCGGCATGGGCGCGGCGATGCTCGACGTCACCAGCTCCGGCCCGCTGAAGGCCGGCACGCAGACGTTCACGTCCAACGCGACCGGCGTGCTGGCCGGCTCCGGCGAGTTCGCGATCGGCGTAACGTCGCACGGGCCGAACGCGGGCACGGGCGACACCCTGGCGGTCACCTCGTCCGGGTGGACCGGCGCGGCCGGGTTCACCTGGACCGGCGGGTCGGACATCGGCGGGTACCTGGTCACCACCAGCGCGTCCGCCGTCACCTTCAGCGGCACGTCCGTCGACTACGACTACTACACCTGCGTCGTCGCGGTGTTCAAGCCAGGCGTCTTCAGCGGGGCGGCGGCCTTCTCCGGCACCGGCACCCTGGGCGCGATGGGCGTCTTCGCCGGGTCGGCGGCCCTGGCGGGCACGGGATCGCTCACCGCGACCGGCGTCGCGGCGCTGGAGTACAGCGCGGCCCTGTCCGGCACCGGCCTGCTGGGCCTCGCGCCGACCGGCGGCGGCGGCTCGGCGGCGCTGTCCGGCCAGGGCTCCCTGGGCGGGACGTCCCTGATCACCATGTATCAGGCGGCGCTGTCCGGCCAGGGCTCCCTGGCCGCGCTGGGCGGCGCTACCTACAAGTACGCCGCCGCCCTGTCCGGCGTCGGCCTGCTGTCGGCGGGCATGGAGGAAGCCTGGCTCTCCGGCGCCGGGTACATGGGGATCACCGGCCTGGGGCTCGGCTACGTCGCGGGGCTGTCCGGCGTCGGGACGCTGTCCATCCCCGGCACGCTCGGCGGCCTGGTGGCGGGGGTCGGCGGCGCGGCCGTCCCGCAGGCGATGCCCGGCTCCAGCCAGGTGGCGGTGGCCCCGCCCGGGTCGTCCAACTGGCAGTACCTGGGAACGCTCGGCCAGGTGACCGCGCTGACGTACGGGTACGTCTGCCCAGGCGGGTGCGACAGCCTGTCCATGACCATCATGTGCCCGGCCTCCTACCGCACCCAGCTGTTCAACCCCGGCTGGCAGGTGCGGGTCTACCGGGGCGGCCATCAGGTGTGGGACGGCGTGCTGGACGAGCCGCAGCCGCTGGCGGGCCAGGGGTGGACGCTGACCGCCGTCGGCACCGGCAACCTGGGCACCAACTACGTCAGCTTCTACGCGATCGGCGACACCTGGCCCACCGGGGAGCCGGACGAGGTCGTCAACCGGGCGATCACCCGGGGGCTGCCCTGGTACAACCCGGGCCTCAACTCCTCGCCGTACGCCAGCCAGTTCTGGCTCGGCCAGGAGACCGACCCGGCCAGCCAGACGGTGACCGCGATCCTCAACCTGATCTGCACCCGGGGCGGCCTCACCTGGTACGTCAACAGCCAGCCGGGCGGCCAGTACGGTACCGACGATCTCACCGTCTTCCCGCTGCCCACGACGCCGACCCGGCTGCTCGTCTGCACGACGCCGGTCGCCCGGACCCTGGGCGGCGACATCAACACGATCTACATCCGGTACATGGTCTCCGCCGACAACACCGCGACGGGGGCGGCTGCCGCCTACGCGATGACGTACGCGCAGAACGCGCAGTCGGTGGCGGCGCACGGGGAGCTGGAGACGTACATCGACCTGTCCGACGTCGGGGTGATGACCGCCACGGCGGCGGCGGCGATCGGCAACTCGGTGCTCCAGGTCTACCAGCGGGCCAGCTTCGCCGGCCCGTTCACCGCCAGCTACGGCCAGCTGCTCACCATGGGCGGCCAGGCGATCGACCCGGGCACCGAGCAGGCAGGGAGCGTGGTCCAGCTGATCCTGACCGACTTCGGGTACGGCGGGGAGGTCACGCCGCAGTTCCCCATCTCGTTCGTCGTGGGATCGTATGTGTGGGACGACTTCGCGCAGGTGGCGACGATCACCCCGTACCAGAACCTGGACCAGAGCCTCACCGGCCTGTTGAGCATGGAGAGCACAGTGCTGACCCCGATCACGGCTGCGTCCTGATGCGCTGGCTGCCCGCCTTCCTCACAGCCGCCGCAGCCGAGCTGCTGGCGTACTTCCTCAGCGTGTCCTGGGGCCTCGCCCTGCTGATCCTCGCCTTCCTCTGGGTGTCAACGGGCACCGCCGCCAAGACGCGGGCGACGGAGGCCAGGATCGCGCCGATCGTCGCGACGCTGGGCGCGCACGCGGCGCTGATCAGCACCGCGCAGGGCACGGCCAACACGGCCAACACCACCGCGAACAACGCCTACAACGCGGCCAACAACGCGCAGAGCAGCGCGAACAACGCGCAGAACACGGCGAACGGCTGCCTGCCTACGGCAGGCGGGACGGTCACCGGCAACATGACGGTGGACGGGAACCTCACCATCCACGGCGGGACGTCGATCGGCGGCCAGAACGTCAACATCCCGCAGGGGCGCGGCGGGGGCATGGCCGCCGCGTCCGGCACGTACTCGCAGACCCAGGTCAACTCCATCGTCACCGAGGTCACCGAGATCAACCAGGCGCTCGTCAGCGCCGGGATCTTCAACTAGGAGAGACGAACCATGGCCCAATTCCAGTGCAAGCAGTGCCTTGCGATGATCGACCTGCCGCCGGACGCCGACCCGCACGCGAGCACCTGGTGCGGGTGCTGCGCCGTCACCGACGACGCCGGGAACCCGCACCACCACGGCGCCAGCGTGCTGCCGGCCGTGGAGTGCGAGGCGGCCAACCACCCGGGCATGCCGTGCTTCCACCCGCCGGAGCGCCCGGACCGGCCGGAGGGCTGCACGGTGTGCAGGCCCGTCATCCACTTCGCCGAGGCCGGCGACCGGTTCCAGATGACGGGCGGCTGACATGGCCAACATGACCGACCAGGGCCGGATCAACTGGTTCCTCCAGGCCGTCTTCACGGCGTCGGCGACCGCGACGTTCACCCCCGGCACGGGCGGCGGCTCGGCGATCATCATCACGCCGCCCTACCACCTGCGGCTGATGACCGCGCAGGGGTCGAACACCGCCGGGTCGAACGGCACCGAGCTGACCGGCGCGGCCGGGTACACCACGGGCGGGCAGACGCTCGGCACCACGTTCTGCGCCGCGCCGTCGGCCGGCACGCAGTCCAACTCCAACTCCGTCAGCTGGAGCGCCACCGGCACCTGGACGACGGTCACCGCCATCGAGGTCTGGGACACCGCCGGCACGCCGCTGCGCTGGCTCCAGGGCGCGCTCACCAGCTCCATCACGGGCGTCGTCAACGGCGACACCGTGCAGTTCGCGGCGGGCGCGATCACCATCAACGCGAGCGCCTGGTAGCCCATGCAGGCAGGTCTAAGCTAGCCACCAACACAGTCAGGAGACCATCCCCATGGGCCGGTACCACGTTCAGTTCCAGTCAGCCACGGCGGTCGCGGTCGACACCGCCATCGGGTACCTGATGTGCCCGTCCACCAACGGGTTCAACCTGAAGCGCGTTGACGCGTCCCTGATCACGGTCGGCTCGGCCAGCGCCCCGCCTGACCAGCAGTGCACGCTCGGCATCGCCCCCGCCACCGGGGCGCCGGCGGGCACGTACACGGCATCGACGGCGTACGGCCAGCTCAACCAGAACTATCCGCCTGCCCTCTGCCTCTACACGTCAACGGCGTGGGGCACCACGCAGCCGACGTTCGGGACAGGCACCACCGACCCGTACAAGATCTCCTGCTCCTCGCGCGGCGGCGGCATCCTCAACTGGGAGCAGCCCGACGAGTGGCAGGTGCTCAAGGGGACGGCCAACGGGCTGGTGTTCGTCAACCGGGTCAACGCGCTGACGACTCCTCTCGCATGGGTCGTGGACGTGGAGTGGGAGGAATGACCCGCTGATGTCCATCCTGTCAGCGGCCAACTGCACGCAGGTCTACAGCACCGGGAGCGCCGACCTGCTGGCCCTGTTCGCGCTGCGCAAGGTGACGGCCGGGGACACGATCGACCTGGCCACGGTCAGCAGCTTCCAGATCGTGCAGCGAGGCGTGGTGCTCGGCATCTCCAGCTTCGTGGAGATCGCCGCCACGTTCACGGGCACGGTGGTCACCATGCCGTCCGGGCTCAGCAACGACAGCGCGTACCTGCTCGTCTGGGGGTGCTGACTGACCGGTGGCTGACAGCGACGTCCCGATCACGGCCGGGACCGGGACCGATATCCACACGTTCCAGAACGCGGCCACCTTCCACGACCAGATCGTGCGCGAGGCCCCGGCCACCGCCGTCGCCGCCCCGGCATCCTGGACGCTCTCGACGTCCGCCTCGACGTCGACCATCGCGGCCGACATCACCCGCCGGTCGGTCATCCTGTGGAACAGCAGCAGCACGGGCACGGTCTACCTGCGGTACGACGGCACCGCGCCGACCACGGCGGCCGGCGGCTGGCATGACCAGCTGCCGCCCGGATCGCGGCTGGAGGTCGCCAAGGAGCTGGTCACCCTGGCGCAGTCGTACATCGCGTCGGCCGCGTCCGGCACCATGGAGATCTCCCTGGCAACGGCGGCCTGACCGTGGGCCTCACGCTTCCCGGCGTGCTCGGCCGCGTCTTCGCCGCCGCCTCCAACCTCTTCCAGTCCAGCCAGGTGGCCGGGGACGCGTACCCCTCGATGGTCGTGTTCGCCGACGGCCGGGTCTACCTGGGCGACGGCGCGGAAGACCTGACGTCCGGATCGCTCACCTCCCGGCTGCCGTCCTTCTACGCCAAGGCGCGCCCCGGCCGGGCGGGCATGTTCCTGGTCGGCAACAACGACTCGACCATCGAGAACATATTCGAGATCGACGACTACCTCGGCCTGCCGATCTTCGCGGTGGCCAACGCCGGCGGCGTCTACCTCTCGGACAACTTCAAGATCAACTTCGGCATCACCCTGGGAACGCCGAACTTCTACGCCGACATCTACGGGCACCTCCAGCTCGGGTCGCAGTCCGCGATCCGGATCAGCTCCGGCCCCCCTGGCAACAACCTGACGTTCCCTGACGCCACCGGGGAGCTGTTCCAGCGGTCGCGCGGCTCCGCCCAGGGGTCGTGGACCGCGACCAACGCCGTCTACGCCGCGTACAGCCTCGGGGCCGGCGGCGCCCCGACCACGTTCCAGTTCGTCCGCCAGTGGACGGCCAGCTCGGCCGCGAACATCGTCACGATCACCGGCACCGGCACCGCCGGGTACCCGACCCTCCCGAACGTGTTCATGGCCGCCACCGCGCAGACCCAGTCCAAGACCGTCGCGCGGTCCAAGCAGCTGGCCCTGCTGTTCTACAACGCGGCGGGCACCCTGATCGGGTCGGCGTACCCGGGCACCGCCGCCACCGACACCACCACCTCGTGGACGCCGCTCTACGCGCAGGCGCTGTCCCCGCCCGGCACCGCGTACTGCGCGGTGCAGATCACGGTCACGGCGGCGGCCAGCGGGGAGGTGCACTACGACTCGTGCGCCGGCCTGTGGGACGGCCTGACGTCAGCGCAGATCACCGCGTGGAACCCGCCGTACGTCTACCGGCAGGACGCGTACCTGCCCGCCGCCGTGAACGTCAGCGGGGCCACCGGCAACGGCGTGTCGCCCATCGTGATCACGCTGCCGACCGGGCACCCGTTCAAGGCCGGGGACACGGTGAACATCGCGAACGTCGGCGGCAACACCGCCGCCAACGGCAACGGGATCATCGTCACGTCCGCCACCGCCACGACCATCACCATCCCGGGCACGGGCAACGGGGCGTACACCTCCCTGGGCACGGTCACGATGGTGTCGAGCGCCCTCGGCCTGTACGACGGCGCGAACGCGGGCGACGTCTTCATCCGCTCCGACGGGCCGTCCAACGTGGTGCAGCGGTTCTGGACTAACGGCGTGGCCGGGGTGCCCAACAGCCAGCTGTGGGTGTCGGACCCGCGCATCACCAACAGCCCGAGCCGTGGCAACTGGTACGGCGGCAACTACCTCCAGCAGGGCCTGGCGTCCGACCCGGACTACGTGCTGCCGCTGGTCGCCATGGGGCTGCTGCACAACGACCCGGCCGACTCGGTGAACCGGGGGGTGGTCGCGACAGTCGGGTCGTGGAACCTGCTGAACGACGCGTCCAACGCGCAGACCTACGGCGGGCAGGCGGCGTTCACCCAGAGCGTGCGGAAGAAGAGCAGCGGCGCCCCGTACGTGTCCAAGGACGGGATGTTCTGCTTCTTCTACGGCCTGTGGGACCTGGCGAACATCACGTCCGGGCAGGGCAGCGGCGTCATGACGCAGCTGAACGGCTACCCGACCGGGGCGATCGTGCACACGCTGCGCGACATGATCGCCCACGGCCGCGCGAGCAACATCCTGCCGTACACCAACGCCGCGTTCTCCCTGTCGGGCAACCTCGTCTCCGGCACCGTGCAGTACGCCTGGTCCGGCGGCGGCCCCGGTCAGGGCGGCACGTTCGCCTACTGGACGGCGACCAGCGGCAGCTTCACCTTCACCGTCCCGGCCGACTTCACGGGCGGCGCGGTGACGATCTCGCTGCTGGGGGCGGTGGGGTCGTTCGGCGGGGTGGTCACCTGGACGGGGACGCTGTTCACCACGGGCGGCATCGCCAACCCCGGCACCACCAGCACCTCCAACATCACGCCCGTCGCGTCCGGCTCGCGGGCGCGCATGTGCGTCCGGTTCAAGGGGCTGACCAGCCTCAACGCCGGGCAGACGATCATCGGCACCATCTCGTCCCTCGACTCCGGCGGGTCGGTGTCCCTCGACTGCGCGTACCTGGAGGGGTCCAACCCCAACCTGACCGCCGTCTTCGGGATGCCACTGCTGCCGGCCGCCGCCGGGTACGTCGCGCTGGGCGGCGCGGGCAGCTACTGGAACTCCAACTCCGGCAGCACCGGCAACAGCGACGTCACCACGCTGAACAGCTCCATCCAGTCCCTGGTGGCCGAGTTCGACGCCAACGTCTTCTACGTCGACTCCAACGGCATCTGCCAGCAGCAGGCGGCGTTCTGGTCGTCCGACAGCGCCACGATCAGCGCCCTGGGCGTGCAGGCGCTGGCGCAGCAGTTCACCCAGGCCGTGCAGACGCAGCTTCCCCTGATCAACTTCCGCAACGTCAACCATGACTACCACGACACGACGATCGTCCCCGTCGGCGGCCCGTTCAGCAAGCAGGGGCCTCTCACCGTCACGACCGGGGTGTCCCGGTTCTACGCCGACGACTACTACTACCTGTCCGGGGTGCGCGCCTCGGTCAACACCGCGCCGCAGGGCGCGAGCGTCATCGTGGACGTCTTCAAGAACGGCTCGACCATCTTCACCACCACCGGCAACCGGCCCGCCATCGCGGCCGGGGCGGTCACCGCCAGCTCGGCCGCCGCCCCGGACCTGCTGTTCGTGCAGCCCGGCGACTACCTGACGGTCAACGTCGCCCAGGTCGGCACGGCGTACCCGGGCGCTGACCTGACCGTCAACGTGCTCGGCCGCAAGATCCCCATACCGTAAGGCGGTCATGTATGCCTGGAACCACCTGGTCAGCGCCTGTTCCGGAGCAGAGCGCCGTCAGCCTCACCACGTCATCGTTCACCACGGCGACGCTGACGGACATCTCCCCCGCGCCGTGCGTCATCCCGGCCGGCACGCTCAACCTCGGCACCCGGATACGCCTGCGGGCGGCGGGCGAGTACACCGCGACGACGACTGCGTCATCACTGACATGGGGCTTCTACATGAACGCGACCGGCACGGCGATCACCACGACCGCCGCCGCCCTGGCGGCCACCGCCTCGACCGCCGCCGTCGTCGCCACCGCCTGGCCGTTCATCATCGAGTACACGGGGGTTCTCCAGGCGCTCAGCCAGTCGCAGAACGCGACCACCGCCAAGGTCGTCGGCCAGGGCTGGTCACTGCTGCCCGCGTCGCTCACCACGTTCACCGGCCCGGTCCCCATGCCGGTCACCGCCGCGCTGCGCACCGTCACCCAGACGGCCACCGGCCTCAACACCGCGACCAACCAGACGGTCATGCTCGGCCTGACGGTGGCGACCAACACCGGGTTCTCCAGCGTGACGGTGGACGAGCTGACGTGCGAGCTGATCGGGTAGCGCATGGCGGCTAGCGCCCCGCAGACGCCCCCGGGGCCGTTCCCGCCGCTGGCCAAGGTGTTCGGCCCGACCCTGCCGTTCGGCAAGGCCCGCCCGTCGCCCGCGCCGCAGCCGTTCGAGGGCTGGGGCCGCCCGCTGTGAGCCTCCTGCTCCTGCTGCGCGGTACCCCGGCCGTCACCGTCCCGGTCCGCGCGGCGACGCTCGCCGCCACCCGCCGGGCCGTCCGCGCGGTCCCCTCGCGGATAACAAGCGGGTCGCGGGTGCCGCCCGTCATCGTCGCCATCCTCCGCCAGCGCCCGGCTGCCGTCCAGCGGCGGCCGGGGATGTCCCTGCGCGCCGCCGGCCAGCCGCCGCCCGTCGCGGCGCAGCTGGTCACCCTCGCCCGGCGGCCCCGGCTGGTGGCGCGGGGCCGGGGGGTCGTCACCGGGCCGCTGGCCCCGGGCACGGTCGCGACCGTCACCCCGATCCGGCCGGCCGTCCTCGCGCTCACGCCCAGGCGCGGCCCGCCAGCGGCGCGATCACGCGTCGTCGCCGGCCTGCCCCCCGGCAAGGGCCTGTCCGGCATCCCCGTCCAGCAGACGCGCTACCCCTCCCGGCTGACGCGCCGTCAAGCGGGCCAGCTCCGCCCTGGCGTACTGCCCGGCGTCGTCGCCGCCGTGCCGCTCGGCGCTGCCCGGAACCGGCTATGGCCCGCCATCACCAGGGCCGCCCGCAGCAAGCTGATCGCAGCGCCGTACGCGGCGTACCCGGTGCCGCAGGTCGCGCGCATCGCCCGCGAGCCGTCGCGGACTGTCCGCCAGCCCGTCCAGCGCCTGGCGGCCGGGCAGCGCGGCTCGCTCACCGCGCCGGTCCCGGTCCCCGTTGTCCCACGGCATAAGTCCCGGGTCCGCCCGGTCCCCTCACGTGTCGTCCCGCCGCCGTACGTGCCGTCCGGAGCCGTCTACCAGCCGGTGACCGCGCCCGCCCGGCTCGCGCGGTCGTCGTACCGGTTGGTGCGCCAGCCGCCTCAGCGGCTGGCCGCCGGGACGCCGCCGGGGCGCGGCATCACGCCGCCAGGTTTCGCCAGGTCCCGTCAGATTCCGGCAGCCGCCCCGTCGCGCAGCCGGGTGGCCCCGGCGCCGTACGCCGGCTACCCGCCGGTCGGATACCCCGCCCGGCTGGCCCGCGAGCCGGCGAGACTGGTGCGACAGCCGCCGCAACGGCTGGCCAGCGGCCAGCGCGGCTCGCTGTCCGCCCCGGTCCCGGTCCCGGTCACGCTGCGGGAGCAGCAGCGGGTCAGGGCCGTCCCCTCCCGCCTGGCGACGGGGATGCTGCCGGGGCTGGGGCTCTCCGGCATCCCCGTCCCGCTCGCCCGCAGCAGGCCGGGCTCCGTCCAGCGACAGCCGCCGCAGCGCCTGGCGGCCGGCCGGGTGGCCGCGCCGCCGGCCCGGCCCGTCGTGCTCGCCGTCGCCCGCAGGCAGGCCCGCGCGGTCCCCTCCCGCCTGGCGGCCGGGGCGCGGGTGCCGCCCGTCGCGGCGGCGCCGCTGCGCCAGCGCCCGGCGATCGCGCAGCGCCAGCCTCCCCGGCGGCTGGCGGCGGGCATCGTCATCCGGCCGCCCACGGCCGTCGCCAGCCTGCGGCAGCGCCCCGGCGCCGTCCTGCGGCAAACGCGCCAGTCACTTGCCATTGGCATTGTCCCCAGGCCCCCGGTCATCGTCGCCGCTCTGCGGACGAGGCCCGCCGTGCCCCAGCGCCAGCCGAGGGCGACGGTCGTCACCGGCCAGCGCGGGTCTCTGACGGCGCCCGTCCCCGTCCCCGTCACGCTGCGGCACAAGGCGCGCATCCGTCCGGCCGCCTCCCGGCTGGCCGCCGGGGTCGTCCCCGGCCGGGTGCCCGTGCCCGTCATCGTGGCGGTCCGCCAGCGGGTCAGGGCCGTCCAGTCGCGGGTCTGGGTCAACCACTACACGCCGCCGCCCGTCGCCTACCCCCCGGTCGCCTACCCGGCGAGAATCATCAGGGAGCCGTCGCGGCTCCAGCGCCAGCCGCGCATGACCGCGCGCACCGGCCTGCTGCCCGGGTTCTACCCGGGCAGCACGGGCGACGCCGCCTGGCAGACGCACGCCGGCCCGCCGCGCTGGCAGGCGCGGCCAGGGCAGTCGCGGTGGGCGACGGGCGCGATGCCGTCAAGATGGGGTGCCAGCATGGCAGTGACACGGTGGACGGCCAAGCCGTCCGGCAGCAGATGGAGCGTCATCATGGTCAGCTTCGCGCCGATCGCGGCGATCAGCCTGGAAGACGTCAACGTCACCTGGACGTCGGAGCTGGACGGCACCAGCATCGACCCGACCGGCCAGACCGCCGGCCAGTCCCTGCTGGCGGTGCAGTTCGCGTTCCCGGTCAGCAGCGGGAACGCGCTGGCCCCGGCTCAGCCCGCCACCTGGTACACGGGCAGCTGGCTGCTGGGCGGCACCGGGTTCGGCTACGTCGCGCAGTGCCTGGTCGGCCCCGGCGGCGGGGCGACGACGCTGACGGCCGGGCAGTCGTACGACGTGTGGTGCAGGATCACCGGCACGCCGGAGGTTCCCGCCAAGTACGCGGGCAGCCTGCCGGTCTATTGATCTAGGCTGCCCCCATGAGCATCACCATCGCGTACGACGCGACCCACGCCAACGTCGGCCAGCTGCCCCGGGGGGTGCAGGCCGCCGGGTACGTCACCGGGACCGACGGCGTCGCCTGGACGGCGGCGGACTGGGCGGCGCACCCGGGCGCGGTGCGGATCGACCAGTCGCCCGCCCTGACGGCGATCGACGAGACCGCCGACGTGCTCGACGTCGAGAACGGCGCGGCCACCCTGGCGGACATCGACGCCTGGGCGCGGGACGCCCTGGCGAGCTATCACTCCGGCAAACGGCCCGGCCAGCGGTCGCCGGTCATCTACTGCGACGGCGAGACGGTGACCCCGGTCGCCAACGTCCTCACCGAGGGGCGCCTAGTCGGCGTCGGCCTGTTCATCGCCCGGTGGAACCTGACACTCACCCAGTCGGTGACCGATGTCATCGGCGCGTCCGGCCCGTTCCCCATCCACGGCATCCAGTTCGCCAGCGACGGGCCGTACGACATCGACGTGTTCTCCTCGGCCTGGCTGGCCACGGTGTCCAAATGATCGGCCGCGCCGACCGGCGGAAGACCATCGAGGACTCCCGCGCCGTGCGGCGGGCGCGCGAGGCGCTGGAAGGCTACGCCGCCACCGCCCCCGGCGAGGACGTCCACGTCAGCGTCGCGCATGTGCTCGACCTGCTCAACCCGCGCGGCCTGTGGTCCCTTGACCCCGAGGGCGCGCGGGCGCGGCGCGAGTCGGCCCGCCTTGCGGACGACACCCAGCCGCTCGACCCGGTGACCGGCTGCGCCCCGGTGACCGCGCCGACGCACGGCGAAGCCCCGCAGTAGGACTGCTCAAGGTCTCTGCGGGGCTTCGGGTTCCGGGGCCGTCGTACGGACAGGGCAGGCAGGGTAGGGCAAGTCAGAGAGGACGGGGCTGGTGGGGCAAGTCAGGCGGGGCGGGAGTGACCGGGTCAGGCAAGTCACCCAGGTC
>CAZOWW010000010.1:20509-42459 GCA_964583765.1 uncultured Kineosporiaceae bacterium | reverse complement strand
TACCGCCGCGTACTCAGCGCGTCAGGCGGCGACTGACGCTCGGCGGCTGGGACCGGGAGGACGGCTCCCTCAGGCCGTCTGCACCCGGCGCTCCCCAGCGCGAGTCTCACGCGCCTCCACTGCCGCCTCTATCCAGCGGGGCGGCGGGTCACTCCGCCGCCCCTGTCTCACGCGCCTGCCGCGAGCGCAGGCACCGGGGGCGTTCCCTCCCCCTACTCCACCGCTCCGCAGGCACTGACGGGCGCGTGCTGCCTGCCAGGTCCCGGCTGTCAATCCTTGTGCTCTGACCAGCCGAAATAAACCCTGGGCGAGTGCGTGAACTCCAGTGACCCGAGCGCGCCGTCCGACTTGCGCCGGACGGTGACGAACGGGGCCATGAAGCCCAGCACCTCGAAATCGTCCCGCAGCTGCTCGGTGTTCCACGTGCGGTCGGGGTCGGCGGCCAGGTCCGCCTGTGGCTGACCGTTCGCGATCATGTCCCGGCGGGTCTGGGCGGTGACATCGCTGACGGGCTCGCCGTCGCAGTCTCCGTAGTGCTGGTACGCGACGCTGTCGTTCATTGCCTGTCTCCCTCTGGTGGCGGCGTGTACGTCGCCTTGGTGGTGTACTCCGGCTGGAGCGTTCCTTCCCGCAAGCCCGCGTACCGGAGCCGGAGAACGGCGCCCTCCGGCGTCTGCACGCTGAACCCGTGGTGCTCCGGCCCTTGACGGGCCAGCTCGTCGAGGATGTCGTGCGCCTCGTTCCCGCCGCGCCCGGAGTCCATCAGCAGCGCGCGGGCCTCCCGCCAGCTCATCTTGCTCTCGATGGTCATCTTGGTCTGTCTCCCTTTACCGGGCGCTCTCTGCGCCCTGCAATAGTGTAAACGGCATGGGGGCCGGCTCTATTCCCCTACGCGTCCGCCAGGTACGGGTACTCCCGCTTGTACGCCGCGCTGTTCTCGTCGGCCCACGCGACCGCCCACGACCAGATGCTGCGACCCCCGGTGTCATGCCGGCTCTGCGCCGCGCGCCAGTCCTGGAGGAACTTGGTGATGACCCCCTGGCTGTCGCTCATCTTCATGTCGCCGTACCAGGAGCACCGGGCGAGCAGCACGGTCTCGGCCAGCTGGCGCATCGTCACGTCGTTCTCGTACCTAGCCACGGCCTCGCGTCTTCCTCTTGCCGCCGAACCAGAGGCGCAGCCACCACGGGCCGACGCCGACGCTGGCGTGACGGCCCCGGCGCTTGACAACCCGCAAGCCAGGCACCCCCGCTGACAGCCTCATGTCACCGTCACCCACTGTCGCACTTTCGCCAGGGCCTCGTCGTGGCTGCGCGAGCTGAACAGATCCTCGGTCATCTCGCTGACCACATCCTCGCCGTACCCGGCTCGCTGAAGCGCCAGGGCCACGTTGCCGATCACCGCGAACACGTTGCCGTCCGGCCCGCTCAGGTCGCCCAGGTCCGCCTTGACGGCCGGGTACCGGGTGCGGGGCAGCTCGCTCACCGGAGCGCTCCAAGCGGGGCGGTCAGCGCCCAGGCGAGGATGCCGTCGGAGCGGTGCGGGTGGAACGGGGCCAGCCAGCTGCCGTCGTCCTGCCTGACCCGCAGGAACTCGCGGTCTTCGTGCTCGTCGTAGTTCATGTGCGCCCAGTCGAGGATGCGGCGCAGCAGCGACAGCTCGTCCAGGTGCGTGACGGTGAATTCCGCGTCGCCGCGCTGGGTCATCTTCCGGGTGTACCGGCCGTCGTCGTCCACGTGGCTGGTGTCCACCGTGTCGATCTCGAACTCCACGAAGATCTTCCCGTAGGTGTAGGAGCGGCTGGCGGTGATCATCCAGCCGGGCCGGAAAGTCGTGCTGTTGATCAGTTTCACTGCGTCTTGGACGTTCATGGTTCCCTTGGTCTCTCTCCCTGGAATGGCCCCCGGTTTGGGGCCTTTCAATATTGTAAACATACCAGACGCCCCGGCCTATTCCTGGCCTGCTCGGAACGTTAGCTCGGATTCGATTGCCAGGCGCTCTGTTTTCGCTCCGGCTTCCTCGGCGGTGACCCCGCACTGGTACCAGTCCAGCACCTCGGCCGTGCGCCAGAAGTGACTCGGCTGCCCCTGGCGGCGGTCCGCCTCGGGGATGGTCCGGGCCGGCTCGGGGAACGGGATGCCGTAGTCGTTCACCGCGCGCAGCTCGGCCCACCGGTAGACGTTCTGCCGCAGGACCGGCGGGATCGGCGCGCACAGCGCGTTGATGACGTGGGCCAGGGTTGAGTAGCTGGCCTCGCCGGCCCTGGCCCGGAATTCCGTCTCCTCCATATGCTCTCTCTCACTTTCGCTGGTAAGCGCAGAGGCCGGGCTTGCCAGGCGTCTGGCCTGGCTGCGCCCCCGGCAGGAAAGCTGCCCGGCCCCTGCGCGCTCTGCTAGCTGCGGGCCGCCGCGCGCTCCATCGCCTCGACTGCCTTCAGCTCGATCTCGTACGCCCGGTCGACGTCATCCACCGTCTGGGCGAAGGCGCTGACCGCCTGCGCGATCCCGCCGCTGGTCATCTGGCCGCCCAGGATGAACATGTCCAGGACGCCCTTCTGCTCGTCGGGGCTGAACCCGAGACCGGCCACCACGGCGGGCACCGTCTCGGTGGGGCTGGCGACCGGGGTCGCCGCCTTCTCGGCCAGCTCGGCGATCATCCGCTCCAGGTAGCCCTTGTCGAGCCACTGGGCGACCGCGTCGCGGGTCTCGGCGGCCACCAGCTGGCCGGCCTTCTGGAGCGTGTCCAGCGACGGCCTGACCGGGCCCTCGGACAGCTTGGTGCCCAGGTGGACCTTGCGGATGCCCTCCTTGCGGATCGTCCAGCCGTTGGTGCACTTGACCATCTCGACCACGGGGGTCAGCGTGTAAGCGCCGCCGCCCGTCTCGCTGTTGCGGAAGTCGAACCCCATGAACGCGACCGGCGCGTCCTTGTCGCTGAAGATGTGGTGCGCGCCGTACTGCTGGCGCAGCTCGTCGAACGTCCCCGCCCGGCGGACGGTGCCCCCGGTGAACGGGTCGCGGTAGCCGTCGAGCAGGCCGGGGGCCAGCGTGTTGACGTCGGGGGCCTCGAACCGGACGCGCATCGCGCGCTCGGACAGGTCGGTCACCCGTGTGATCACGCTGACGCCGGAGTCCCTGATGCCGCTCATCACGGCGGTGAGGATGTCCAGGTTGTCCATCGACAGCGAGTACTTGTCGGACAGCATCGCCCGCGCGACGCCCTCGCCGCCCTCGCCCTTGAACAGCCGCAGCAGGAACGCGCGGTCGTCGGCCGGGTGGATGACTTCGCGCTCGGCGGTCGCGCCGTTGATGCGGGTGCGCCCGTGCAGCCAGCCGTTGACGTTCTGGTCGTACATGTCGGGCCGCGTCTCGCGCAGCGTGCGCAGGTACTGGCGCGGGATGCCCAGCTTGGCTGAGACGCCCTCGTCGAACACGTCGGTCGGGCGGTAGGTCCCGTTGACCGTGGTCACGCCGTCGTCGGTGATGACCGGCTCGCTGTTCTTGACGACGATCAGGCCGTCCTTGGCCTTCATGCTGGTGGCAGGCACCACGATGTCCAGCTTGTGCGCCTGCTGCTCGTTCAGGATCGTCACCAGGTCGGCGGCGGTCGCGTTGCGAGCGGTGAGTGTGGTTGCCATGATCTTGGTCTATCTCCCTATGTAGCAGTCCTTTTGGGGTGCAAGACCCGGAGGGGCACTTCAACTGACACCCGCCATACTTCCGGCTGCTCCGGGCCTTGCAATAGTGTAAACAACCTACACCGGAATCTATTCCCCCGGCAAGACCCGCCCCCCACGGAATCCTTGTGGGACTAGAACCTGGCCGTACTCCCCAGGACTGGACGGGCCTTGCAATAGTGTAAACACCAGACTAGCGGATATATTCCCGCCCTGTCTAGGCCCTGCCGAGGTTTGTGCATGGCTAGCTCGCACCTAACTCGGCAGGACGCTACTGCGCCCAGGGCGGCGGCGGCGCGGCGTTCGGGTCGGCTGGCGGGTTGGCCGGCCCCGGCTGCTGCGGCTGGTAGCCCGGCTGCTGCTGCTGCGCCCACGGCGGCATCGCGGGCTGGCCCTGGTCAGAAGGGGATGGAGCACCCTGCTGGTAGGGGGCACCGGGTGCGGGGGCACCCGAAACCGGGGCACCGTAGGGCGGCTGGCCCTGCGGAGGGTAGCCCGGCTGGCCGAAAGCGCCCGTCTGCGGTCCCTGCGGCTGCTGGCCGTAGCCGGGCTGCCAGCTCTGGCCCTGCGGGGTGAACTCGGCCAGCCCGCCCTGGCCGGGCGCGGCCGGCTGCGCCCACTCGGGTAGGCCGGGAACCTGGGCGGGTGCGCCCTGCCAGGGCGCGGGGGCCGTCTGCTGCGGCGGCTGTCCGGGCTGCTGGCCAGGGCCGCCCCACGACGGCGCGGCCGGCTGGCCGTAGCCGTTCTGCTGCGCGTAGCCGTTCTGCTGCGGCTGGCGGGCCTCGACCTGGACGGGGGCGCCGGGGCGGGGCGGCTGGTAGTCGCGGATCTTGGACCGGGTGACGCCGTCGTACTCGTCGTCTTTCACCACGATCTGGACTGGCTTGCCGGTCATGAACTGCGCGACGTTCTCCTCGCGCCAGCCCAGCTCCCAGAAGCCACGGTCGCCGAGCGGCGGCGGCACCGGGACGCCGAACGCGTGCAGATGCCGGAACATGATGCCCAGGCCCTGCCGGTTCTCGGTGCCGTCGGTCCTCACGGGCGAGATGGTGATCGTGTTGACCAGCGTGGTGCCCGCGTACTGGCCGGTGGTGACCGTGGTCTCCACCGTCCACTGGCCCTTCGCCCCGTCCTTGGTGCGGCCCCACTCCGACTTGCCGCACACCGCGTCGTAGACGCCCTCCGGAATCCGGATGCCCCTGCTCATGTCGGCCTGCCCGTAGAGCTGGCCGAAGTCGTACCCTTCGCTCATAATCTGCCTTCCTTCCTCATGCGGACCTCAGGTTCTTCTCGATCGCTGCCATGCAGTCTTCGGCCAGATCGGCGTTCAGGCTGGCCACGGCCCAGACCCACCGCTCGACGTAGTTCCCGAACGTCTCCGGCGCGCGAAACCAGACGTCCGGCCCGTACCTGGCCTCCAGGTAGCGCCTGGCCTGGTCCTGGTACCGGGTGAGCTGCGCGTGCGCCTCCGCGTCATCCATGGTCGCTCTCCCTCAGCACTTGCGCGAGCATAGCCTCGATCGACCAGCCGTCCACCCGGCCGGGGTAGCCGATCCGGGGCGCGTACGGCAGACGGCCGCCGACCCGCTCGCCCGTCTCGTACTGCGGGTGCGGGCCGATCAGCAGGTCGCGGGTGCCGTCCGGGTTGGCGTTCAGGTACCCCTCGACGTCCACGTAGTAGGGCAGGTAGTCCTGGAGCTGGCCCTGCACCAGCGGCCTCCACTTGCCGTCCCGCATGTGGGTGCCCGCGATGAACGTGACCGACCACAGCGGCTTGGCGGGATGGATGAGCAGGTCCCGGTGCTGGCGGACCAGCAGGCCCATCACCCGCAGCAGGTGGCCCCAGTTGTCCCGCTCCACCTTCTTGATGCCGACCTCGTTGTCGATCACCCGCTGCTGGCCCTCGGTCAGCGAGTCGACGGACATCGAGTTGAACGGGTGGCGGCCGGAGTTGAGCACTCGGTACGCCTCGGCGATCGTGGTGGCGTCGCGGACCATCACCAGGCACGTCTCCCAGTCCGGCACGACCGACGGCTGCCCGTACCCGGCGGTAACGCGGGTGCCCTGCTGCGGCGGCGCCCCCTGGCGAGGGTTCCACTCGGTCTTGCGCGAGGGGGTCCACACGGCGGTGCCCTCGATGTCGAGGATCAGGCGCGGCTGCGGCCCGCTGTCGCCGAACGTCGACTTGCCCGCCTTGGCCGGCGCGTGCACCAGGAACGACAGCCCCTGCCGGCGCCGGGCGACAGGGGAGGAAAGGACTGGGTGGGCGTGGAACGTCGAATCGGATCGGCCAGGGGCGGGTGGGACAGTCGGCCGGCCAGGAGAGGTTGGGTATGTCGGCTGGGCTTGCGGCGCGGTGGGCTGGCCCGTCGGCGCGGGGTGGACGGGAAGGGCGTGGCTGGTCATCGGGGGTGGCCCGGCCGGGCGAGCGACGTCGGCGAGATGAGGAAAGAGGCGGCCAGGTATGTCGCCAGGGGCTGCCTAGGACTGGGATGGTCCGTCGGGCCGGGTTGGGAAGGGAAGGGGCGGCTTGTCACCGGGTGTGCGTGGGGCGGGGTCGTCGAGGCGGCCAGTCTTGGTGAGGCTGGGCACGTCGCGGCGGGCGGGCCTGGGGCGGGTAGGTACGTCGTCGCCTGCCCGGTTGCAGGGCGGGGGCCAGGGGGCGGCGGCGCTTCAGCGGGACCGGCCGGCCCGTCATGCCTGGGAGCGTCACGAACGGCTGTCTCGTAATGCTGCTGCGTCACAATCCGTCTCCCTGGCCCTCGTCCTGTTACTGGCACCCTACCCCCCAGCCAATACTGTCCGCACCATGTTGATGCGATCTGCGGCCTCGTCGTTGTACTGGTACGGGTTCCGCTGCGCGAACCGCCCGCTGTCGCGGATCACGCCCGGCCAGTCGCTGCCATCGTCCATCATCGGGCACAGCGTGACGAACGGGCACTCCCACGACTTGCACCCGCCGAACGCCTGGCTGGGGTACAGCGCGTACCGCTGCACCCGGTTGACCGTCTCCAGGTCGCCCCTGTAGTACCGGTACACGTGATCTAGCTCGTGCCTGGCGGCCACGATCTCACGGCAGACGGCCGCGATGCGCAGCTCGGCCGCCGCGATGCGCTCGGGGCTGTAGCGGAACGAGTCGGCGGCGTAGTAGGGCGGGCTGCTCTTCGCGGTGCGCTTCACCCGCCGCAGCGTGCGGACGATCCCGCCGTCCACCTGCGGGCTGTCCGTGGTCTTCGCCAGCTTCTGCACCACCGCGTAGAACAGGAACTGCGGGTCGGTCTCCAGGTGCTCGTGCTTCTCGAACGTGGCGGCGGTCTTGTTGTCCAGGAACGACAGCAGGCCGGTCTCCTCGTCGAGCACCACCCGGTCCAGCCGGGCGCGCAGCGTCACCCCCGGCAGGCGCGGGAACGGGACGGTCACCTCCTGCTCGACCGCGACGGTCCGCAGGCCCGCGTCCGCCCCCGTCTCCGCCACCCACTCGATGTAGCCCTCCACCATGGTCCGCGCCATGTCCCACTCGGCGTTGACGTCCGCCTGCCAGTCGGGGTGCTCCTCCAGCGCCTGGCTGTAGAGGATGGCGAGCACTGCCAGGGGGTCCAGGCCGTAGCCGTCCATCCCCTCCAGGGCCGTGTGGACGCGGGTGCCGAGAATGGCGTTGCCGACTATTTCCGGTTCCGCCGGGGACGCCCCCAGGTAATACCGGTTAAACCATTTCCGGCGGCACCGGTCGAATGTGGCTATTTCCGAATTCGAGATGCTGAGTCCGGGCTGGTGGTCCACTATGACCCCTCGACGCCTAGGAGAGCAAAGACCGACATGCGATTTCGGTTGGTCTGCGGCGCATGCGCTTCTGGCCCGGTCATATCAGTCGATGTTGCGGCGCTCGCGCACCGGGACGGGCTCCCAGCCGGACACCTTGTAGGTGCCGAAGCCCTGGCTGCGCGAGGCGCCCAGGCCCTGGTCCTGGCCGGTGAGCCAGATCATGGCCCACTCCTCCTCGGTCAGCTCGACGTCCGTCTTGACGTGGAAGGTGAGCTTCGCCTGCTCGACGTACTCCTCATAGCCGATCGCGTCGCCCCGGTGGGTATGCACGAACTTCTGGAGCACCCCGTTCGGCTCGGTGACAGGGGTGCCATCCTCGGTGTACAGCGGGAGGATGGTGTCGGTCACGAACACGTGCTCGGGGAACCAGCCCTTGAGCTGCTTCTTGTACGCCGCGTTGTCCGGGTTGCCCCAGTTCTTGGTGCGGATCTTGCCCGCGTTGGCGGCGACCGCCACGGCCTCCTTGAGCGCCGCCTTCAGCTGGCGGCCCTCGATGTACAGCGCGCCCTCGGGGTGCCCCTTGTACTCCGGCCCGCTGCCGACGCGCTTGAACATGTTGAACCCGGCCATGTCCGCCGCGACCTGGCTGATGGCCGCCTCGGTCAGCTCGGCCTCGTCCAGCTTGGGGGCGCCGGCCGTCTCCTCCAGCGACTCCGCCAGCTCGGCCTCGGTCTTGCGCCCGGCCGCCTTGTGCGTCTCGCGCAGCTCCTCCTGCGTCTTGCGCACCAGCGCCTGGACCTCGGACTCGGACCGGCTGTCCTTCAGCTTGGCGCGTATCCACGCCTCGGCCGTCCTCTCGTTGGACGGCACGCCGCCGCAGATGCGGGCGGCCACCAGCTCGCCTCGGTATACGAACGGCCAAGCCTTGTGCTGGAACTTGGCGAACGGCGACGCCGTTGGCGCGTCTAGCTCAGTCATTACCTGATTCTCCCTTGTCGTGGACCTACTCCCTGCTTACAGGAAGCATGTATACCGCATGATACGGAGTCTGTCAAAGCGGTCGGGCCAGTATCGGCCGGGGCTGGCCCCGGACAGGTCCGTCGCAGCGGCACGGCTCGGGTTGGTACGTCGGCCCCTGGCATGGCCTGGCTAGGTGTGTCCTGTCAAAGCGGGCCGGGCTGGACTGGGATGCGCGGGGTTGTCAGCCGGGGGTGGACTGGAACGTCAGCCTGGCGAAGGTGTGGTCTGGGCTGGTTCGTCGCCGCCGCCGACCAGCCAGCGGAGCAGGTCGGGGTCTCTGGTCACCTGCGCGGCGCGGTCTCCCTTGCCCTGGCTCAGCGACAGCAGCCGCTCGTCCACGGTACCGCGTGACAGGGAGTAGACGACGCGCACCGGGTTCTGCTGCCCGATCCGGTCCACCCGCCCGATCACCTGCTCGGTGACCAGCGATGACGGGTTGGGCTGGAGGAACAGCACGGTGTCGGAGGCGGTCAGCGTGATCGACTCGCCCCCGGCACCTGCGGTCAAGAGCATTACACGGCATTCTCCCTCCTGGAACCACCGCACCGCCTGGTCGCGCTCCATTGGAGATTGCCCGCCCAGGATGGCGCAGTGCGCGATTTTCGCGTCTTTCAGCTTCGCCTCACACAGGGCCAGCAGCTGTGGGCTGTTCATGCACACGACCAGCGGCCCCGGGTTGTCCTCCAGGAATTCGAGCAGGTCGTCGGCCTTGGACGAGGGGGCGGTCATCCGGACCTTCTGCCTGGTGAAGCCGTCCCGGTCCTCGCCGTCGTAGGTCTCGATCGTCGCGGACGCCAGCTGGCAGAGCCGGGCGAACCGGGCCAGGTCGTTGTCGGTGACCACGGTGGCGCTCCCCAGGTCGGCCAGCGCCTCCTTCTGCATCTGCTTGTAGGCGCGGGCCTGGGCCGGGCTCATCTCCGGGTAGCGGTAGCTGACCGGCAGCCGTGGGGGCATCTGCGGCCGGGCGATCTCCTTGGGGACGCGCCGGATCAGCGGCTGGACGATCGCGTGGAACGCCTTCTCGGTCTCCGGCCTGATGCCCAGGAACTCCGACCCGCCGTGCCAGCTCAGCTGCTTGATCGCGAACAGGTCCAGGTAGCGGGACTTGGACGGGAACGCCAGCGGGTCGATCGCGTGCAGCACCGGCCACAGGTCGGCGATGTTGTCCGCGATCGGCGTCCCGGTGGCGGGCCAGAAGTACCGGGCGCCGGACGCCAGCTGCCACACGGCGCGGGTCTGCTTGCTCTTGGCGTCTTTCATCCGGTGCGCCTCGTCGGCGATCACACCCGCCCAGCGGATCTCGTTCAGCTCCTTGGGGTGCACCTCGCACTGGGCCGCCGTCTTGCCCGCCGAGCCGCCGTGCTCGTCGCACCGCACGAACGCCAGGCCGGAGTACGCCGCCAGCCGGGTGTGGTAGCGGACGGTCGGCCACCCGATGATGTAGACGTCGGCCTCGCCCTCGTCCATGATCGCCTTGCGGCGCTTGAGGGCGGTGCCGTCGATCACCCGCACCGTCATCTCGGGCGCCCAGACGCCGAACTCCCGCTGCCAGTTGTACAGCGCCGACGGCACCGCCACCACCAGCCACGGCCCCTGGCGGAGGTGCTTGACCGCCATGATCAGCTGCGGCGTCTTGCCGTTGCCCTGCGGGTCGCCCATGATGCCGCGCCGGACGTCTTTCAGCCACTCGACCCCGCCGCGCTGGAACGGGAACAGGCGCGGCCCGTCCTCCGGCTCGTCGAAACTGCCCCCGTCCAGCTGCGAGCGCCAGGCGTACATCTCCTGCACCCGCTTCCACTGCTCGTGCGCCCACTCCTGCAATTCCGGCTGGACGTCGAGGCGCTGGCCGCCCCACACGGTCAGCAGCGCCACCCACGCCGCCCAGGTGAGCGGCACCCGCCAGAGCGAGTCTTCCTTCCGGAAGTTGCACCCGGGAATCTGGGATGCGAGGTGGTACTCGCTGCGGGCGCAGCCGATCGCCAGGATCGGCGGGTCGGTGCCCGGCTCGATCGCGGTCCAGGCCACTAGGCGGCCACCTTCTCCCTCTCGAACCGGGGGCGGTAGTCGGCCACCCTATTGGCTTTCCAGCGGTTGCACGGCTCGCACAACGGCTGCATGTTGCCCAGGACGTTCACGAGCGCTCACCCCGCCTGCTGCTGGCGCATGCGGTCCAGCCCGGTCAGGTAGTTCTCGTACTCCTCCACCACGCTGACCGCGATGTAGTTGTTGCCGCCGGCCGTCTCGGTCGGGTAGCCGCGCGAGCGCGCCCACGCCCGCAGGTCTTTCCAGTACTGCCGGCTGGAGACCCCGACCGCGTGCCAGAGCACGACCCGGGAGTACCGGGGCACGTCGTCGTCGGCCGGCTGCGGGCGCGGCCCGGTCCCCGGCGCGAGCCGCCTGCCGTGCTGGCGGTACTTCTCCAGCAGCTCGGCGTGCTCGTCGGTGAGGTCCAGCTCGTACCACTCGTCCCTGCCGTTGACCCTGAACCCGACCACCGTCGACCGCTGCGCGATGACCTGCCTCCCCTCCGCGTAGTCGAGATCGTCGTAGGTGATGACAGCCGCGACCATAACAGCGTCTCCGCCATCGTCAGGATCATCGCCAGGCCCTGCGGCGAGCGGGGGTCGTCGAGACCCGCCGCGACGATCCGGGCGCCGATCGTCAGCAGCTCCGCCAGCTGGAAGCACTGGTCGGCCGTGACGTCGTTGTCGGCCAGGAACGGGTTCATGAGAGGGATCTGCCCGTCTTCCAGCGCCGCTGCGGCCTTCCGCAGCAGCCTGGCGCCGCTCATGACGCGGGCTCCGCCGCAGCCACGATGCTCGTCAGCTGCCCGGCCGCGCGGCGGAACAGCTCCGCCTTGTAGTCGCGGCGGGTCGCCTCGATGTCGTCGTGCTTGGTGACCCAGTTCTGCGGGTCCTCGTACCGGTACTGGGCGTTGACGTCGAACACGCCGCCCGGCAGCGTGGTGTACCAGCGGACCTTGCCGCAGTTGGGGCAGGTCTCCCTGACCTGGTAGCAGCCGTCGTGCTGCCGCGCCGCGCTGATGCCCTTGGGCAGTGACGTCTTGTGCAGGTCGATGACCGGCCACACATGCCTTTGCGACATGCATTCCAACTGGTCATCCGGCAGGTTGGCCAGGAAATCCCGCGCCTGCTGCTCCGGAGTGCGGATCTGCGTGACTTTCACCATCATCTGTCTCCCTTGCCTAGCCCCGCGAGTATTTCCCGCTCTTTAGGGGGCAGCTCGTTCGAGGCTACCAGGTATCTCAAGAGATGCGCGGCAGCGCTCTGGGAATCGTCCTTTCCGGCCTCCCACCAGCCGAGGGCCTTCAGCTGCGCCTGCTCTGGCGGGCTCGGGGTGGCCTGCTGGGCCTCCGGCAGCACCCGGCAGCCGTACCTGGCCGCCAGGTACCGGCAGACGCCGATGACGTGCATCGCGTCCGGCTGCGGGGTCAGCTTGTGCGTGTTCCGGGTGATGGTGAACCGCTCCCAGAGCACCGCCAGCTCATCGCCGTAGGCCAGGCAGATAGTCTCGGATTCGTTGCAGAACTCGTCGAACGGCCACTCGCCGCAGTAGAAACGCCCCCAGGACCCCGGCGGGGTGAACAGCACGGCCATCCCCGTCTGCTTGCCAGGGTCGATCGCCATGAGCGCCGGCGGGAGCATCTAGCACAGCTCCCCGACCAGGAGGCGGACCACCGGCAGGATGCTCTCCCGGCCGATCATCGGCTCCAGCTGCTCCGCCAGCTCGGCCGCGTGCGCCTGGTAGTAGTCGTAATGCGGGTTGCCCTTGACGTAGCGGCGGCAGTGCGGCTTCCCGCCCCTGGTCAGGGCCATGTCCCCGCAGCTGCCGTCGTGGATGACGTCGGCCAGCGTCTCGTCCATCTCTGTCTCCCTAGACCTTCTGCCATCGGTGGGGCAGAATCTTTCCCGACCACGTTAGCGGCACCGCGAAGTCGGTTTTGTTGGTGAGGATCTGCTCGGCTTTCCGCAGCACGTCCTCGGCGTCCTCTTTCGGGCACTCGAACAGGTACTCGTCGTGCAGAGTGAGCCGCAGGTACCCGCCCAGCCCGGCCGCGTCCAGGTCGACCAGGCCGCGCTTGAGGATAACCGCGCCGGACCCCTGGCACATCGTGTTGAGGATCGCGTACTCGTGCCCCCGGCGCACGTACAGCTTCCGGCCGTCGATCGTCTTCGCGTAAGGCCGCCCGCCGCTCTTGCCCTGCCTGATCAGGCGGTTCATCAGCGCGGGCACGCCGGGGTAGCGCTGCTGGAACCCGTAGTAGACCGGGCGCATCTGCTCGACCGGCACCCCGGCGGTGACCGCCGCGTTCTCCAGCCCCGACCCGTACACCTGCGCGTAGGAGGCGTTCTTCGTCCAGCTGTAGCGCGGGTCGGACTTTGCGATCTCCTGGCCGTAGATCCGGCTGGCGGCCAGCACGAAGAACGACTGCCCGCTGGCGTCGGCCTCAAGGAAGTCGTTGATCAGGTTGGCGTCCCCGGAGAAGTGAGCCGTCTCCCGCATCTCCATCTGGTCGGCGTCGACGCTGATGAGCACGTGGCCGGGGCGGGGCACGAAGCTCCCCCGGATGACCGGCTCGTCGCGGTCGAACGTCTGCATCGGCGGGTCGGTCACCGAGTTGCCCGTCAAGTACGGCCCTTGGCCCCATGCAGTGAACGTGCCGCTGTCCGTGGTCACGCACCATACGTCGGCACGCCCTGGGCTGCGCTCCAGGAAACGTGTTGTGACCGGCCTGCTAGTGAATTTGACGCCCATTCTCGGTCCCGTGGACCATCCGCCCGGCGCGTCCTCTGTGACGCGAGATCGCAGGCCGAGAACGTAACCGCAGTACTGGAGCGCATCGCGCAACGGCTCCGATTCGCATGAGATGTGCTTGTTCTGCGGGTGCGCTGTCGAACCGTCCGCCAGCCACACAGCAGAGAAGAATGCGCGTAGCTCGGGGAGGCTTAGCGACAGGACCCACGGCAACAGCGACCTGGATGTGCGCAGCAGCGGGTCAGCGCGCAATCCGGCAGCCTCTAGTCGCGGGTGAAGCCATCGCGCTCTCAACCCGATCTCGTGCATGTCCGGGCAGTTCTCACCCCCCTGAGACATGTACATAATTGAATCGACAGGAAGGCATCGAAGTACTTCTTTATAGAATTTACGTTCGGTCTGGTAGATGATCGACTTCAGGCCCTTGCCGTACCCGTCGTCTATGCAGCGCCCGTCTGATACCAGCCAGCCGACGATTGCGGCGAACTGAACGGCCTCTGTGCCGTCCAACGGCACCTCGCGAGCGTCGAAATCGAACGACGGGTGCCACGGGTTCAAGTGCAAGTTTCTGCGTAGCGCGGTAATCGGCTCTAGCCTGCGTGCGCTTGGCCTCTTCTCCGGCGAGAGCAGCCAGCGATGCTCGGCCGTGGCCTCCAGCCGGGCGTGCCTGTGCGCGTACTTGACTGTTTCCTGGTCGGGGTACCTGTGCACAGCGAGGACGCGCGTCCACGAACCGCTAGCGTCGATCGTCTCGTCTCCCTCGCGCACATCGTCGACTGGGAGTATGCCGCGCCGAGTAAGCAGCTGCTGCGACTCCGGCAGGCACATGCGGGAGGTGCGCGCCCGGCAGGTGTTGATCGAGTAGTGCATGATGCCGTCGACGTGCAGGTCAAGGAACTTCTGGAGGTACTTCCCGTTGATGTCGCCGGCCTTGCGCGCCCACTGGACGCACTGGATCAGGTCGCGGTGCTGCGGGTAGTTGGCCTTGTAGAACGCCAGGGCGTCCTTGCTGATCGCCGGCTCCCCGGTGGCGGTCCACACTTGCGTGGGGATGCCCGCCCGGTTCAGCCCGGCCATCACCTGCGCGCCGCTGTTCACCGTGCGGATGCCGTGCACGGCGCTCAAGTACGCCATCGCCCGGGCGTGGTAGGCGCTGACCCGGCGCATCGCGTCCTCGATGAACGGGATGTCCACCGCCAGGCCCGCGTCCATCATCGCGGCGCTGATCCTGGTGGTGGCCTTCTCCAGGTCGTACGCCTCGCGGTACCGGCCGGTCACCTCGGGGGCGAACTTCCCCCACAGATGGGCGGTGAGCACCGGGTCGAGGGCCGAGTACGCCCAGTACGGCTCCCAGTCGTCGGGCACCGTGTCCCACGTCCAGCCGTTTCTCGCCATCCCGTCGTGAAGGATCTGCTCGCCCTTGACGGCGCGGGGATCCACCTCGATCGCCGCGCGCGGCTTGAGGCCGGCCAGCTTGAGCGAGTCGCAGATGTGCCCGGCCGGCAGCGTGTCCTCGGCGCGCTCCCACGGGACCTGGAACCCGGCGTGCCGCTTGAGCACCCTGGCGTCGTACGGCCGGTTGTGGAAGCCCAGCCAGGGGGCGTTGCGCATGATCTCCGCCGCCGCCCCCGCCCACCCGGGCGGGAACGCCCAGCCGTGCCGCTTGTCGCCCAGCTGCACCAGCCGCATGCGGTGGTGGTAGGGCGACAGGCCGCCGGATTCCGTGTCCGCGCACAGCGGGCCGTCGCGGCGCTCGGCCGCCCACGCGCGGCAGGCGTCCAGGGCGTCCAGCGAGTCCACGCGATGTAGTTTCACGCCGTCCAGGGAGCCGTTCACAGTCCCAGCCTCACCCTGGCGTGCGCGATGGCGTCGTCCCAGCTGTCGCAGCCGATGGGTCGGAACCCCTCCCACACCTCGGGGTCGTACGCGATGCCGCTGGCGTCCCAGCTCTTGCCCATGAAGCCGAGTTCGTAGGGCGGGTCGGTGACGACGCTGTCGACTTTAAGCACCGGCAGCACCGCGCGGCAGTCGAGGCCGTACAGGGCCGTGTCGGCGGTGAACCAGTGGCCGGGCATCAGGGGGCCTGCAACCCGGCCTGGATGTACTCCCTGACGCTGTCGGCGTGCAGCCGGAAGTTGCGGCCGATCCGCGTCGTCTCGATGGTGCCTTCCTTGATCAGGCGGTAAACGGTCATTCTGCTCGTACGTAGCACTATGGCAACCTCCGTCACCGTCATGAACTCCGGCCACGCTTCTTGTTCTGCTGTCATAGCAGCAGCATAGTCACAGTGAACCCCGTCAGGCAGCACACTGCCAGGAACACCAAACCGGGGTCTGCGGCGCGGGCGGCCTCAAACGCCAAGCAGAGGAGCGCTGTAGCCGTTCTGTATGCCGAAGGCGCTCCAGTCGCCCGGCTCAGCGTCACGGTCTCCCACATCAGGCCGCTTCCATCCCTCTCGCTCGTACAGGAAAGCGGTATACGAGCTGCACACCACGTGGCCGGGCGCGACGCCGCCCCAGTTGCTGCGCCACACGTCCGCCATATGGAAGGCGCGCAGCGTGTCGTCGGCGATCGCCTCCCAGTCGTACGGGGTGCCGAGCATCTGCACCGCCGCCGCGCACACCCGCGCCCGGCCCTCGGGGCCGCGCAGCGGCTGGCCGCAGTTGTTGACCGTCCACCGGTCATCCAGGTAGGCGCGGATATCGCACCAGCCGACCCCGCCGGGGCGGCCCTCCAGCCCCCACCAGCGGCCCTGCGGGTCATCGTGGTGCACCAGCACCACGTGGTTGTCCAGGTTCGGCTTGCCCTGGAGCGCTTCGCCGAACCGGATCAGCCTCGCCGCCAGCCCCGTGGTCCGCACCGCCAGCACGTCGCCCGGCCGCACGGGCGTCCATGTCATGACTTCCGCCGCCTCTCCTCCTCGGCCTTCCGCTCGGCCTCTCTCGCCCGGTACTCCTCAAGGATCTTGCGGGTCTGCTCCTCGGCCATCTTCCTGCGCTCTTCTTCTTCCTCGTCCGGCGGGTCCGGGGCCATCACAGCGCCCTCCACACGTCCAGCGTGTACAGGCCCGGCTCCAGGTCGTGGGCCAATCCGCTCCGGAACGCCAGCACCTTCGCGCCGGGGTCGTAACGGGCGATCTGCGCGGCCATCTCCGCCGCCCGGTGCAGCTTCTCGCACGTCCAGTACGGCTCCCAGCGCGGCGCGGCGACCATCTCCTCGCTGGCCAGCGACAGCACCAGGCCCCTGGCCGTGCGGTCGCAGGCGGTGCACTGCTCTAGCACGGCCTACCCCCCGAACCGGACGGGGCCGGGCAGGAACTTGGCGAAGCCGGCGTCGTTGCGGGCGCACTCCTCCAGGCAGTCGTTGACCGGCTGGCTGAACTGGACGCTGCGGGTCTTGTCCCGGTGGCGGATGACGGTCAGCTTCTCCGCCACCTGCTCCGGGGTGTCGCAGCCGTCGAAAGAGTGGCGCGGGAACTCGAACCGGATCACGCCGTCGCCGTCCGGCAGATCCTCCGGGTACTCCGGCCGGCATTTCGGGCACGGCTCGGCGTCGTCGGGCAGGTCCGCCACCCCGGCCGGGTCGCCGCGCTGGCGCCTGTCCCGCGTCTCGCAGCTGGTGTCCCTCGTGTGGTAGACCAGCGACCAGCCGGTCCTGTGGACGAGGTACCCGCCGCCGTCCAGCCGCCAGATCTCCACCTCGGCCCAGGCGGGGCTGCCCTCGCGGCGCGAGCTGCCGTGGCCGATGAGCGTTCCGGTGATCTCGACCTTAGAGCGCATGCCCTTGTCGAAGATCGTGTGGACGTGAGATTCGGTCATCATCACTCTTCCTCTCCCTGCGGGCCATCCTATCCGATCCCGGCCAGGTACGATCGAGTCGTACGACTGACCAGGGAGAAGGACTAATGACCGTGAACAACCAGCCGCCGGCGCCGCATTCCGGCTGCCAGTGCCGGGCGCTCTCCGAGTACCCGTGCCGGAACGCGATCTCGCAGGAGGATCTGCTGTGCGACACGTGCCGGAACGGGCGCGGGATGTGCATGGTGATCCTGCTCGGCGACCCGCCGGAGGCGCTGTGGGGCCACACGGAGCCGATGCGCGGGGCGCGGTTCGACTGGCGGGGGCCGTCGTGACGTGCCGGTGGGGCTGTTTCGAGTTCGCCGCCGACGACCCTGACTGCCGGGCGTACGGGCTGGGCGCGGCTGCGCTCCGGTACGCGTGGTGGGGCTACAGCGTGCTGCCGCTCGCGCGCGCGGGCAAGAGGCCGCACCGGATCGTGCCGCACGGAGTGCGCGAGGCCAGCCGCGACCCGCTGATCATCGCGTCCTGGTGGCGGCAGGACCGGGGGGCGAACATCGGGGTGGCGACCGGGTCCGTGTCCCGGCTGGCCGTGGTCGATCTCGATGTCAAGCACGGGGTCAATGGCATCGACTCGATGGAACGGTTCCTGGCCGGGCCGCCCCCGATGCCGCGTGATGACATCCTCACGCTGGAAGCCGCGCCGCGCGTGCTCACGCCCTCGGGTGGGCTGCACCTGTGGCTGCGGACGCCGACGGGCGTTGTGGTGCCGGAGCGGCCCGGCATCCTGCCCGGGGTGGACGTGAAAGGGGACGGCGGTTACGCCGTCTGCGCCCCGTCGATGCTGGCGGTGGTGCCGGGGGACCGCAGCGGCGGCGGGACCGGCGAGGTGCCGGTGCCGTACGAGTGGGCGCTGGGCTGCCCGCACGAGGCGCCGCCGTGGCCGGGGTGGATGGCGGGGTGGCTGGCCCGGGGGGCGGTGAGGACGGGGGCGGTTAGTCACGCGGGCGGGGCTGGGAGGGATCGGGGAGGCAAGTCGGCGGGGGAGGAAGCGCTCGACGAGGATCTGATGGCCGTGGAAGGGCTGAGCGCGGGCACCCGGAACCACACCATGTACCGGCTGGCGTGCTCGCTGTACCGCAGGCTGGGGACGTCGCCAGGGGAGGCGGGGGAGGTGCTGGCCCGTCTGCGCGAGGTGTGGGAGAAGACGGACAGGACGGATTTCCCGTGGTCGGAGGCGCTGGTGTGCGCCGAGAGCGCGAGGCGGTTCATCGAGCGGTCGCGGGCGGAGGAAGACGAGCGCAACGCCGCGTTCCTGGCGTGGCTGCGCCGTCGCTAGGGCCGGGTCGGGTCCGTCGGCGCGGGGGCGGGTTGGCCTGGCTAGTCGGGCCGGGCCGGTGCGTCGGGCTGGGATCGGGCCGGGATGGTGGGGGGTGGCTTGTCGGGCGGGTGAGGTGCGTCGTCGGGGCGGGATTGGCGTGGCTGGCCGGGGCTGGTCGGCGGCGCTGGAGGGGCCAGGGCAGGAAGGGCGTGGTGCGTCGGGCGGGCGAGTCCTGCGGCGAGGGGGCTTGTCAAGGGCCTGGCGGCGGGGTGCCGGCCAGTCTAGGCTGGCCGGAAGATGAGTGAGGCCGGGGCTACCACCCCGGCCACCTGTTACTCAACCCGCCAGCAAGAAGGGCTTTTCATGTCCTACGATACCGAACAAACAGTCGGCTGGCAACGAATAGCGCAAAGGGATTATCGGGCGCGAACGGCGCGCGGCCTGTGAGCGCGCCGTGCTGCCCGGACCGGGCGGGCCGGCGGGGGCGCCCCTACACGGCGCACTGGTTCATCTGGCATGACGGCCAGGGGGGCGTCGACCTGGCCCTGACGGCCGAGCTGGGCGGGCTGCCGCGCTCGGACGTCGAGCTGGCGCATTCGCTCGCGCTGATGACCGCCGAGGCCGGGTCGCCGATGCTGTGCGGCGCGCAGTCGGGCGCGTGGCTGCTGTGGGACGGGGCGGTCTACGCCCCGCAGGACGCCGAGTTCGCCAACCGGATGACGCTGTGGGCGGCGCGGGCGCACTGGCGGGCGGCGGCGGACGTGGCGGCGGCGCAGGAGGCCGTGATCGCGGCCGGGGCGGCGGCCGGGCAGGCGCGGGCGCGGGCGGAGGCGAAAGCGCGGTGGGGGAAGGCGCTCGGCCTGCGGGACCGGCTCTGGTCCGACGCCGGCCAGGGGGCGCTGGCGCGGCAGCTGGCCCGCGAGTGCGGGGTCGACGAGAGCCGGCTGGACGCGGGCACGGGGGAGATCGTGGTGGACAACGGCCGGATCTCGCTCGCCCAGATCCTGGCGGACGGGGCGGTGCGGCTGCTGCCGCACGACCGGCGGCGGCTGGACACCAGGCGGTGCGGGTCCGGGGTCCGGTACGACCCGGCCGCCAGGGCGCCGTGGTTCCGCCGGTTCCTGGAGACGTCGGTGGCCGACGCCGCGCAGCGGGACTGGCTGCTGTGGCGGGCGGCGTCGGCGCTGTTCGGCCGGATGCCCCGCAAGGGGTTCGTCAACACGATCGGGGAGCGGGACAGCGGCAAGTCGACGTTCACGGACGTGATCGCCGAGCTGGCGGGCGGGTACGCCAGGACGGTCCCGGCCGAGACGTTCCTGGCCAAGCACCAGGGCGACGCCGGGTTCCGCCAGGCGGAGCTGCGCGGCGCGCGGTTCGTGCACACCCATGAGCCGTCGCCCGGGTCGCGGTACGACGAGGGCCTGATGAAGACGCTCACCGGCCGGGACCGGCAGCGGACGGCGGGCAAGTACGAGAAGCCGGTCGAGTGGACGCCGCAGCTGACGGTGTTCATCGGGTCGAACGCGCCCATCCGGTTCGCCAGCAGCGACGACGCGTTCATGACCCGCCAGGAGGTGGTGGCGTTCGCGCGGGGGTACGAGCGCCCCGACGACGGACTCGCGGAGCGCGTGAGAGGCGAGTTTAGCGGCGTGCTCAATGAGCTTCTTGCGATGATCCGACGAGAAGCGTGGCATGGGATGCCACTGCTACCCCAGTCATCTATTGATGCGCGTGAGAAGTTGGCCGAGCAGACGGAAGGCGCGCTTGAGTTCGTCGCCGAGTGGATCGACGAGGGCCGGCTCATCCCCAAGCCGGATGCGAGCGCGTACAGCTCGGTCACGGTGCAGCGCCTGTACGCCTGGTACGTCACGTGGTGCGCCGAGGCGGGGGAGCGGCCGGTCGGCCGGAAGACGTTCTCGGCGATCGTCGGCAGGCGGTACCCGCGCGTCCTGTCCGACGGCAGATACCACTTCAGGGGCCTCATCTGCCGGTGATTTGGCAGTGACTTCGGGCAGTGACTTTGGGTAGTGACTTTCAACGTCACAGAGCAGGCAGATGCGCAAAATACGAGCAGACAAGGCAGATCTGTCTGCTCTGTCTGCCTGCCTGCCTGCCAAGGTCACCAATGTCCTACCGAAGTCACGTATAGAAGTCACTTGGTTTGACGTGCTGATATACAGTTTTTGTAGACGTTGGTGACTTTGGTTGGGAACTAGGTAGTGGCCGATGGTTTTAGGCCCTTTTCCCGTACAACACAAACAATAGGGAAAAATGTCTACAAGTCACTGTCCGGGGGGTGTCGGCAGATTTCTGCCTGCTCTGATTTGACCTGCCTGGTACCGTGGTGGGCAGATGAGGGAGCGGGTCTCACGAGGGAGCTGGGGATGGACCGGGTACGGAATCACAAGGTTGTAATTACAAGCGGGGGGAGGCGGGTCGAGGTGTCGACGTTCGCGCAGTGGCTGGCGGCGCAGGAGGACCGCGACGACCGGACGGGGTGGCTGGCGCGGCACTGGGCCGGGGTCACCCCCGGCCGGATCAGCTCGGTGACCGGCGTCATGCGCCATCTGGAGCGCCGGCTCAGCGACCTCCAGGCGGCGGACCCGGGCGACGACCGGGTAGCCGCCACGGAGCTGGCCGAGGCCGCCCGGCAGGCGGCCCTGGCGGTCGAGGCCGCCCGCGAGGGGGCCGCCGAGTACGCCCGCTCCCAGCTGCGCGCCCAGGCCGAGCGGGCGGGGCTGGCCCTGCTGCCCGCCCCGGCCGGGGCCGCCGACCCCGGGGCCGCCCCGGGGGACCACCGGGTGGCCTCGTCCGGCTACCGGCGCGCGGAGGCCCCTCAGGGCGACGCTGAGCCGATTTCAGCCCCGGGCGCGGGTGATCCGGTGCCGGGGGCCGCTGCGGCCGTCCAGGGCGGCCTGGCGGCGCGGGAGGCGATCGAGGCGCGGCTCGACCGGGTCGAGAGCATGCTGACGCGAACGCTTGAGCGACAGGACAAGATCATCGAGCTGCTGTCCGCGCTGGTGTTCCCCGAGAACCGCGCGCCGCAGTACGCGGGCCGTCACGCCGCACATGTGTTCGATGTGCATCAGCCGGAAAACACTCGAACAGATAACGGAATTATGCGTTCTTTCCAAGACGGCGGCGGCGGGTGGGACTGGGGCGCGCTGGCGCGGGCGGCGGCGGGCGGCTGAGTCGCGTACACTGGGCGCCGGCAGTCGCTGCCTGCCGCGAAACGTACGCAGCGCCACCCCCTCGACGTCCCAGCCCGGCCCATCCCTGGCTGACCGTCCCGCCCAGGTCTTCCCGCGCCGGGCCGACTACCCTGGCCTTACCGCTCCACCGGGACGCGCCCGTGACCAGCCGTGCCGACACTGCCCTGTGCGCGCCGACGAACCCAGCCGGCCCCGCCCCCGCGCCGACGAACCCGACCTCACCGGACCGACGCGCCGTGCCTTACCCTCTCAGCCCGCCCCGCCCCGATCCCCGGCGCCGACAAGCCACACCACCCCACGACAGCCCGCCCGACATGCCCAACCCCGCCACCCCCGCGCCGACAAGCCCTCCCGTGCCCGTGCTGACTTGCCCCACCCTGCCGCCC